>DATCFX010000072.1:0-5675 GCA_036509275.1 Pirellulales bacterium
TCGATCAACTGCTAGGCGGCGACCAGGACAGCCAGCCGGTCCCTTCGCGCTATGCAGCGCGGCTGAGCGACGAGGAACAACAGGCGATGGGGCTAAAGCCTCGAACCGACGCCGAGACCCCGCCAACGAAGCCGGCGGCCAAGGACGGCTCAGACGAGACTCGCGACGCCGCGGCGAAACTGTTAAACAAATACTACAAACGGCCGTGACGCGCTGCCGCGGGACCGCCGTGCAGCCGACTTGCGGCTTTGACACTGGAGAGCGACTAAACCATGTCCGCTGACGAAGAGGCCATCAAGCGCCGCTATCGCGAATTCTTGGACCTGCTGCCGATGACGGTGGCCATCGCCGGCCTGACCGATAACCCCGGCCCGCGCAGCTTCAGTTCCGAGCAGATGGAGGCCCGGGCCCAGGTGCTGTCCAGCGCCTTCAAGCTGGCCCGCCAGGCCGTGCGCGAGATCATCAGCAAGAGCAGCCAGGCCTAAAGCCTTGGCCGGGCGCCACGCTTCCCACGTTTCAAGCCGACCTTGCCTGTTTTGGGCCAGGATCGACTGAATAACTTCTCCGCAACCGGCTCTCCCTTTCGAGAGACGACAATGCGATCGATTGAAGAAAACGTAAGTTATTCCTCGCTCCATCCTCAAGCGCTTGATTGACTTTGGCCGAAAATAGCAATATTGTTATAGCAGGGTCGGCCGGATGCCCAAGACGGAGGTTCGCGACGTTGCCGTCCAGCGCAAGAAACTGGTCAAGCTAAATCCCGACATGTACACCGCCGACCTGGAACAATGAATGATGGCACGCACGACGAAGAACCTGGTCGAAGCGATCAGCGGCAAGCTTGCCGCTGATCCGGATTTGGCCGACGCTGTCGCCCATGAACTGTTCAATGCAAGCGTTGCCACGGCGATCCACGACGCCCGGACCACCGCGGGCTTAACGCAAAAAGAATTAGCTGATCGAGTTGGAACTTACCAGTCTGTAATCGCCCGCTTGGAAGATGCGGACTACGATGGCCACTCGCTGAAAATCCTCAACCGCATTGCCGAGGCACTTGGACAACGCGTGGAAATCCGATTTGTCGGACAGCTTCGGGGCAAGCGACCCAAGACCCTCCACAAAAAAGTGGCTGGCCAACGTTTGAATTGAGGCGAATCTTCCTCGGAAAGGGCTCACGCTTGAAAGCCTCGCGAAAACCAAAGAAGAAAGAAGCCGCGCTGTTGGGCCTGGGACTCGACGGCGAGGATGGGCATACGCGGCTGACCCGCGGCAAGAACTTCGTGCTTTACGGCGGGTCCGAAGAAACGCACGGCCAGATGCAGGAAACGGCCGTCAAGCTCAACGAGCAACTCGACCGCATGGGCAAGCGGCTGGAAGACGTCCCCCCGCGCGATTTGTCGCAAATTCTCCGCGAGATCAGCGAATAGCCCGCGCCTGCCTGCCGGCGGCCGCTCAAGGCGTCTCTTCAAATGGTTCCTCGGCGCGATCCGTAATCGGCCACAAGACCCAGTCACCTTGGGGCCGTTGATCGAGCGCGTTGATGTTGTCCCAGCGCCATGACTGCGCGGCCTCAAGCGGATGCTCGGCATCGACGGCTGCTCCGCCGGCAAGACGAGCGGGCACACCGCCATCATCCCGTCCGTCCGCTCCTCGGGAGTAAACGATCGGGCTGCCGTCAACGAGCCGATAGCAGATCGAGCCACCCGACAACTGATCCGGCGGAACGCGCGCGAGAAACTTCGGCACGAGTTCTCCCATCGCCTTGGGCCACGAGCCATGCGCCAGCCGATACCGGGCCGCGGCGCTGACGACAAGGATCGCGTCACGCTGCTGCCGGGCTTGGGCCCGGCGAAAAGCGAGAATCCTGGAATTAAAAAGCATCAGATTGAGCAGGCCGTTCCGCTTGTCGGCTTTGAGCCTCTCCAACTCCGCCAAATACGGCGAGGCACTCACTTGCGCCAGCGGAGTGTCGAGGCTCTCACGCTGCAGAGCAAGCATCCGATCGTAGTCATCCACGAGTTTTCGCCTCGACCAGAACCGCCGTGTAGTCAGCGGCGCCAAGATTCGAACTTGCCAGTCCAGCTCGTCGGGATCTCCAAGCGCCTCGCCGACGGCCGGGACGAACATGTGACCGTCCCCGTGACCATCATCGGTATACATCCGCTGCACGGCATCCATAAACACCAAACGCTCATTGTCCCCGCGCACGGGGATGTCGCCACCGCCGAATGCAATTGTCCGCTGCTCGAGCCGGCGCAGTTGCTCGTCGGATAGTGGGCAAGTTGGAAGTTCCAGCAGCAGCCCCCAAGTTTGCAAAGCGCGCGACAATTCGCGCGCCCCGGCCAGATCGGAGATGAAAAATTCCGACTCGCGAAGCTGATCGGCCAATTGCATCACGGCCACCAAATCATCAGTTGCGAGTTCGCCGTTGCCCCGATTTCCGGCTCGAACCGCTTCCGCCCGCAGGCAACACGTCAGGTTGGTGAAGGTAGAGAACGGCAGCCGAATCTCTATGAGGCATGGATTTTCACTCGCCGGCTGGAGGCTCTTTTCAAGCTGTTCCCGGGTCAGCTCGGGGTGCTCACTCAGGGCCTCTTCGAGCGTCGGACGGTCGCGCAGCGCATACCCCAGCGCCGGCAGTTTTGCCAGTTCCCGCGCCTGCGCGAGAATTGCACGCTTGCCTTGCACAAACGCCCGGACATCCTCCCGTGTGAGCACGTCTGCCGGTTCGCCGTCCCACTGCTCTTTTGGCCAGTCACCGGCCAATTCGGCCAGGATCGGAAGATAGCGCGGCCATCCGCGCTCGGACGCCGGCAATGCCAAGATTCGCTGATTGATCTCGGCGGCGTAGTTGTGCGTCAACTGCGGGCGGTCGTTCCAATACCGAAACGCGACGACGCCATACGCCCCACCCAAGACGAGCAGCACGGCCGCCGCCACGCGCACGGGCAACGTGAACCATTTGCGCCGGGGCGGTCGCGGAAGAACCAGACCGCAGTCGTCGTATGTGGACCGCCTCCGCAACCCGCGGAAAATACGTCCCAAGCCCATTCTCAATGGTCCCCCGTCTCCTGCCTTCGCGTCCTCAAAATCCCGCCAGGTCGGCCGGCTTGATGCCTTTCGTGGCTCCGCCGCCGCGGAAGGGATGGGCCACGTAGTTGCCGATCAGGTCGACGTTGCTCTTGGCGGGGATCTTGTCTTCCATCCCTAAGCCCCAATAGCAGGCGTTGACCAGCATCCGCCGGTAGCCTTCGTTCTCCATGTCCTGGGCCGAACCCATCGTGGTGGTAAACACCCGGGCGGCCTTGCCGGCGGAGCCAGTGTAGCTCTTGATCCAGGCAATCGGCATCATCGGGTCGTTCTGCGCACCCGGCACCGGCTTGTCGCCGGGCGACATGTTCTCCAGCACCTGGCCCAGCACCAGCGGTTGCGAGTCGCCCGGCAGCGGCAGGTGTACGCCGTAGACATCGGTCGGCCCCCAGATATCGCCGTCGTGGATGCCACGCAGGATCGGGTGGTCTTGCATGCCCGGCGCAATGATGCCGCGCTCGCTCTGCTTGCCGTGTTTGCCGTGATGGCTGACCCACGTTTCGCCCAGCACCTGCCGGCCGAAACCACCCTGCCATTCTTTGCTCCGCCAACTCCATTTGGCGTACGTGCCCTGCTTGATGTCGAAGGCGTGCGTGGCGGTGCGAATGCCGATGATCGGCCGGCCGCTCTGGACGTAGTCGACAATGTGCTTCATCTGCTCGTCGGGCAAGTCGCGAAAGCGGGTAAAGACGACCATCAGATCGGCATCGTCCAGGTGCTCGAGCCCGGGAATGTTGTTGCGCACGTTGGGGTCGATGTCGCCCGTTTTGGGATCGATGGCGAACAGCACGGTGGCTCGGAAACCATGACGTTTGGCCAGGATTTTTCCCAGCTGCGGCAAGGCTTCTTCCGAGCGGTACTCCTCGTCGCCCGACACCAGCACGACGCGCGGCCCCCCGCCGCCGTTGTATTGCACCCATTGCTGCTCGGCGGCTGCGGCCAGAAGGGGAAAGCCGGCGCTTGCCGCCACGAGCATGACGAGTTTCAGCACAAGACGCATAAGACAAACCTCGCGCGCGATCTGGGTAAGAAAAACCGATACCGTCGGGCGTTTCCGGGCGCTGGGACGTGCGCCCATCATAGTCCGACTCGCGGCGGCGTGCCAAACATCGCCCCGACGCCGCCGATTGGGTGGCGGAAGGCGTGCAATTGGGCACTTTGGTGTTGCCGGCTGGCAAACCGGCTATAATCAGGTTCGCTTCGGAGCAGGCTGCCAGCATGAACAATTTTTATCAAGGCGTGCGAGCGCTCGAAGAGCACGATTATTCGCGCGCCGTCGGCTGTTTTACACGCGCGCTGGCCCTCGATCCCGCGGATGCCGATTCGCGGGCCGAGCGGGGCTTCGCACATCTGGCGGCCGGCGACCTGGAGCAAGCCCGCGAGGACTGCCAGGCCGCGCTGCGGCTGGACGCCGCTCATCCGCGCGGTCGCGAATTGCGGGATTGGTTGTCGCCGGACCATGCGGCTCAGCAACTGGTCGCAGCGTCCGCCGCGACGGTCCGTTCTACGGACGCGAGCGAGCTCTATGCGCTTTCCGCCCCGGAGGAAGCCACCTTCGGCTACCAGACGACGCTGGGCCACAATCCGGCCGAAGAAACGCCCTCGGCTCCGCTGCTCCCAATTACGCTGCCGGCCGTCAAAATGGCCGAGGTGCCCGACGCCGAAATCCGGGGGTACGCGGACGCGCCGGAACTGACCCCCGCGCCGCAGCCCGCGGTAACCGCGCTCGAGGCTGCGCTGCCGGCAGAGCCCCCGGCTGGCTCGCCCATTACTCAAATTGCGGAAACCTACGAGTTGGCCCCGGCGCCCGTTCGGAACCAGCCAGCGAAATCCGCCGCCCCGCTGGCGGCAGCGCCAGGACTGCCGGAACCCGGCGATGAGCCGGCGGCGGCCGTGGCGCGCCGCTGGACGCTGCGCTCGGTGTGGGTCGTGGGGCGTGCCGGGTTGGTGAGTGCCGGCGTACACGCCGCGGCGCTGCTGGCCTTGGCCCTGGCGGTCGTGCAAGCCAACAAGATTCACAGCGACCAACTGCTGGTCGTGGCGACCACGATGCCGGCCAGTGCCGGGGGAGGCGAACCGTTTATCTTCGCCGACAGCCAGGGAGCCGACTTAACGGGCCCGCTGGCCCTCCGCGGTGCGACAATGGTTTCGGCCCGGCTGTCGGGCGTTCCGCGGCTCGAGACGACGCCCAAGATCGAGTCGCGATTCAGCGGGACGTCGCAATTGGCACTGCTCGACCGCGGCGTGGGAATCCAAGTGACCACCGAATTGCTGCGCGAGTATCAGCCGCGGCAAACGACGGAATTGGCCGATCTGCGCAGCCCCGAGGGTCGGCGAGCGGCGGTCATGGCCCGTGGCGGAACGCCCCAAAGCGAAGCCGCCGTCGAGCGGGCGCTCGTCTGGCTGGTACGGCATCAGAACTACGACGGCAGTTGGAGTTTCGATCACCGTTTTTGCGGCGACTGCAAAAACGCCTGCGGCAATCCCGGCACGTTGCCCGATGCCCACGTAGGAGCCACGGCCATGGCCCTGCTGCCGTTTTTGGGGGCCGGCCACATGCACGTCGTGGACAAATACGGTGAAGG
>DATCFX010000073.1:0-1679 GCA_036509275.1 Pirellulales bacterium
TCGATCAACTCATCGCCAGCCACCGGCTGACCTACACCCGCGTCGCCGGCCACAGCGGCCACGCCGAAAACGAGCTCTGCGACCAGCTTGCCGTAGCCGCCTGCCAGAAGTTCAAGCGGTAAAGCGGGCGCAGCAAAAAGCCCACGGATTGCGGTCCGTGGGCTTGGATATTCTTGCCGGCCGAAAGCCAATTCCTACCCGGCGTAGCAGTCCATGCCCAACCGCATCTTCAGCTCTTCGAACTGCTGAAAATACTTGTCGCTGGACGAGTGGACGTGCTCGGCCTCGGTGATGAACTTCATCTTGTCCTGGCAGCCCACGCGATGGCTCTCGAAGATCTCTTCGAACGGCTGCAGTTCGGCGCCGTACACGATCAGCAGCTTGTGCTCGTCGAACTGCACTTCCAGCGGCACGCCGGGGTTGAGCACGGCAATGCCCGTGCAGCCGTCGTTCACCAGCAGGTCCTCGTAGTCCCAGAGCACGCTCTTGAGCACGGGCAGGTCGATGTGCTCGCGATACAGGTCCACGTGTCCGCGGTTGGTGCGGTTGTGGCTGGTCTCCAGCACCACGTCCACTTCGAAGCCCAAGGGGTCTAAGAGCTCCATGAAAACTTCGAACAAGTGGCGGTTCGTGGCGGCGCCCATCAGCACCGGCACGGAGGAGTGCGACTCCTCGTCGTTATAAACATCGTGGCGATAGCCCTGGGTGGGCACCACCTGCAAATCGTAAGAAGGCCGCACGGCGTCGGTGAGCACGAAATCGCCGTAGCGCACCACGCCCAGATGGGCTTCGAGCTCTTCTTCGCTGAGCCGTTCGAAGCTGCTGGTGCCGGTCGGCGCTTGGCCGTCGCGGAAGACATTGCGAAAGAATCGCTTGAGAAAGCCCATATAGCTACGCTCGCCCTTGTCGAAATCCCAATACGCGTTTCGAGGCGGACCCCGGCGGTCCACGAGCAACCCTAGGTTACGGCGCCAATCCTCGGACCCAAACTTGTCGATTTCCGCATCAGCCGGCGGCAGGCCCCGCCCGCGCCAGCCCGTTAAGCCATACGACCGTCACACTCCGAGCCGCTCCCACCGCTTTTCGCGCGCGCCGCTTGCCGCGCGTTGCAGACACTTGAAGTCTAACACTGCCTAAGCCCGCGCGAGCCCCCGCCGGAGGCCATTGGGCGCCGATCAAGCCACCGGCGAAGCCCGCCGCGCTCGGTTCCGCCGACTTTTCCAACGCTTGAGTTTGGCTGGCCCGCACAACTGGCCTCGCAGCAGATCGTGGGAATAAAAAAAGGACGCCGCCGGCGGCCCATGCTTGGACCCGCGAGCGACGTCCTGTGTCTACCCTCGCTACGCACCCGCCGGCCGTAGCGTTCGCCACCGGCGGGAAGTTTTTTTACGCCGGAGTGCTGGCGCTGATTGCGATATACTGAACAATCGAAATCCATGGCCCGTACCGCTTCCGCCATCCGCGCATCCCATGCCCGCTACGCTGACTTCCGCTCGAAAATATCCCACTCATCAATGCCCACGCAGGCGCCCCGTCGGCCTTCCGCTGGCGGCGGCCTCGCTCCTGCTGCTGACGCTGCCTTTGCTGGCGGGCTGCGGAAAGGTTGCGGCCGAAAGCCGACAGGCTCGTGAAACCTGGGACGCGATCTACCTGCAAGGCAAAAAGGTGGGCCACGCTCA
>DATCFX010000074.1:0-1461 GCA_036509275.1 Pirellulales bacterium
TTCGGTTTTTCCCGGCCCCTCACCCTGCCCTCTCCCGCAAGGGGAGAGGAGTTGCGGAGAAGTTATTTTTCGGTCGATCCTAACCGCAGGCCGCTGCTGCCCACCGCCGTGGCGGGCGGCTCAGGCCGTGGGCAGTTCGACCAGGCTGCCAGCGGCGGCGCCGTCGACAATTTCGATGTCAGGCAGCGCGGCAATCCGACCGTTGGACTTGGCCAGCGAAAACAACTGGCCCAGCGCCATGCGGACATCATCCGCCATTGCCAGGCCGTCGCGCATGGCCGATTGCGTCAATTGCTCGTCGCCATGCTCGCCGGGAAACGCCGCGGCAAACAACAGCGCCTCGGCCTGGTGCTCGAGTGCCAGCCGCAGACTGCCGCGCAACAGCTCGCACACCCGGCCTGCCGCCTCGGCGTCGCAGCGGCGGTCGATGATCTTCAGCCGCAACGGCAGCGGCAGCCCGGTCTGGCGCCGCCAAAGGGCGCCCAACGCGGTGATCGGGTGCAACTCGATGCCGGCCGGCAGCCGACCATCGCTCAACACCGCCGCGTCCACCTGTCCGGTAGCGACGGCCTCGCTCATGAACGCGGCATCCAGCTCAATCAACTCGGCGTCGGGACACGCCCAATGAGTCAGCAGCCCATCCAGGCCCGTGAGCTGAGCGACGGCGACGCGGCGAAACTGCAGTTGGGCCAGGTGGTGATAATGGCGGCTGACGAGCACGGGCCCAGCGCCGCGCTCGACGCACGCGCCGACGCCCAGAATGCGATAGTCGTCGGCCAGGCTCGGATAGGCCAGGGCCGAAACGGTGCTGACCTGGTAGTGTCGCTGGGCAGCGGACGCGTCTAACTCGCCGATCGCGCCGATGTGAAAGCTGAGTTCGTAATCGGCCGCGGCCAACCGGCCGGTTTGCAAGGCCCAGTAATGAAAGGCGTCGTAGCCCTCGGCCGCATAGGCCGCCGAAAGATCCACTCGTTGACGCATCGACTTATCCTCTCCTTGGCCGATCCTTGGCCGATCAGCGTGAAAATGCCGGCAAAAAAACAAGCGCTCGGGCGGTGCAACGGAAAATCAGAAAGACGACCGAGGCCGTTGGGATTTGCTACGTTTGCGGAGGTCGCGAGGTTCTGAAAATCCGCCTGGCGCGTCAACGTCAATTGCGTCTGACGTCCCCCGCGTGGAGTGCCAGCGGCCCCCTTGTCAGCGGCCGGTGCCTGCGCCGGCAGCTAGTGCCGCAGCCCTTTCGCGAGTTCCCCGCCAAAGTGGCAAGACGCACTCCGTGAGCCGTAATCGCCGCGAGAAAAATCTCTTGCTTTGCCAGTCGTCCGCTGGCGAGCGACGGCATACGGAGTGCCTGCCACTTTGGACAATACGCGGCGATCAGACTCGATGCACCGCGGAAGTGCTCTGAAAATGGCCGGAAGACGCTGGCGGCCGCGAATTTTCAGCATTCCGGGCGCCGCC
>DATCFX010000075.1:0-1327 GCA_036509275.1 Pirellulales bacterium
GGCCGTGGTGCGGATAAAGTTGCGGCGCGATGGCATGTGACGTTAGCCGGCGGGCTTGCTCCGCGGCGAAATCCAATTGAGAACCGATTGATCGCCGGCACGCTCGATCCAGGCTACGGCCACGCCGGCGGCGCCCTGACGTTCAATATAGTCCGCCGCGCGCGGCTTTCCCATCGCCAACAGCGCCGTCGACAGGATCTCAGCTTCTGTCGCCAGATTTGCAAGCACTAGGCAGGCGCCTTGACCCGTGAGTGGCCGTCCGGTCGAAGGCACGACAATATCCGATTCGCGGTGCCCCGGACCGACAATGGCGGAGCACGATGAGGCTCGACGGACAAGCTCCACCCGGCACAACTCGGCGCCTGGAGGATCGGACCAGGGATCCCGCACACCCAGGCGCCAGGGCTGGTCGTCAGGCCCCCGGCCGTGCGCCAGCGCCGAACTGGTGCCGCCGTGCAAGAAAAACCGGTCGACGGAAAAAGCGGCGAGAAGATCAGCGGCGCAATCGAGTGCGTAGCCTTTGCCAACGCCGCCTAAGTCGAGTTGAATGCCGGGGTGTGCGAACCGCACCGTCGACTTGTCCGGATCAAGCACGAGGTCGGCCATCGTCGCCACTGGGCGATCGGCAGAGGGCGCGCTGGCCGAACAGGTAATATCAAAGAAGCCTTCGCTCTGCGTCCACCAAACCTTGCAGGCGTCGAGAAGATCGAACAGGTCTCGGTCCAGCCGCACGGCTCCGGCGGCCGCCTCGCGATTGATCCGCGCCAGCTCGCTACGGGCGTCGAAGCGCGACAGCAGCCGCTCGACGCGCTCGACTTCTTCGCGGACCGCGCTGGCCACCGCGTCGAGATGTTCGTCATCCGGGCCCAGCAGCACCGCTTCGAACAGGCTGCCCATCGCCGGCCAACCGCGGCGGACAAGATGCGCGGGCTCGTTCAAACCTGCACCATCGAACTTTCAGGCCGAGCAGCGTCCAGGCCGCGGCGATCGTCCGGAAACCAGACGGCAAAGCCAATGGCACACACGCCGGCCACCGCCGCCGAGCTTAGCCAGAGCGGCACCCAGGCGTGCTGCGGTGCGCCGGCACTGGGTAATTCGCAGACATAGCCGACCTGGCCAGCCAGGCATGCACCGGCCACGGCACCCAGCCCGACCACGAAATTGCCATACAGCGTTTGCATGCTGCCGCGGGCATCGGCCGGTGCGATGCGATCGACATAAATGAAGGCGGCAGCGAGAAAACATCCGAAGCACAAGCCGTGCATCGCCTGGGCCACGGTGGCCAGCGCCAGGCTAGCGCCGGCCGTCACTTCGGAACCGGCGGCGG
>DATCFX010000076.1:0-6994 GCA_036509275.1 Pirellulales bacterium
GCTGATTGCCGAATTGGCCGCGACCTCGGCCAATGTCAAATGGGTCGAGCCGGAGAATCTGCACTTCACCTTGAAATTCCTGGGCGATGTGCCGCTGCTGGAGGTGCCCGACATCTGCACGGCCCTGGCCGACGCGGTGAGCGACCTGCCCCCCTTCGACGTGCAAGCCCGCGGTGCGGGCGCCTTCCCCACGCTCGAGCGTCCGCGGACCTTGTGGCTGGGCGTGGACGGGGGGGCGGACGCCATGCGCGAAGTGCATGCTGCCGTGGAGCGCGGCTTGGCCCCGTATGGTTTTCGCCGCGAGCAACGCCGCTTTCGGCCGCACTTGACCATCGGCCGCGTGCGCAACAGCTCCGCGGCGGGCATCCAGGATCTTGCCGAGCGACTGGCGGCCTGCCGGGAGTTCATCGGCGGAATCACCGACGTGGCCGAAGTCGTGGTGTTCGCCAGTGAACAAGGCCGCAACGGTCCCAAGTACGAGCCGCTCAGCCACGCGAGCTTAAATGGCTCGTGAAGTGGCAAAACAGCGGCGGCATTGCTATCTTGTTGCCCGGCAAATCGTTTGCGTGCCCGACCTCACCTCGAAAGGAAAAAACTTAGCGGCTCGACCAACAAAATCTCTTGCAGCGAGGACTGTACGCCGATACACTATTCATGCGTACACGTGGCGATCGATGGCCCCCGGCCTTCGAGCATCGCCTTCTTCCAGACAACCTTCGCCGGCTCGAGGTCTTATTCATGGTTACTGCCGTCAAGTCCAATCATCGCATGGCCAAAAAAGACGCCACTTCGACCAAAGCCGCCGGACGTGCCGGCAAGAGCGAGAACCCCGACGCGGCCGAAGCCATGCTGGACTCCCATCCGGCGCTCAAAAACACGCTGGCGCAGATCGAAAAGGAGTTCGGCGAAGGCGCGATTATGCCGCTGGGGTCCGATCATGCCGCCCGTATCGAAGGCATTCCCACCGGCAGCCTGTCGTTGGACATCGCTTTGGGCGGACAAGGCTTGCCGAAAGGTAGAATTGTCGAAATCTACGGCCCGGAATCCAGCGGCAAGACCACGCTGGCGTTGCACGGCGTGGCCCAGGCCCAACGAACCGGCGGGATCGCGGCCTTTATCGATGCCGAGCACGCGCTGGACCCGAGTTGGGCCAAAAAGCTGGGCGTCGAACTCGAGACGTTGCTGGTCAGCCAGCCCAGCAGCGGCGAAGAGGCGATGCACATTACGGAAATGCTCATCAAATCCAACGCGGTGGACGTGATTGTGATCGATTCGGTCGCCGCGCTGGTGCCGCAGAAAGAGCTGGACGGCGACATGGGGGATACCCACGTCGGCCTGCAAGCCCGGCTCATGAGTCAGGCCTTGCGCAAGCTGACGGGCGTGATCTCCAAGAGCAAGACCTGCGTGATCTTTATTAATCAGATCCGCGAGAAGATCGGCGTCATGTTCGGCAGCCCGGAGACGACCCCCGGCGGCCGGGCCCTGAAGTTCTATTCGTCCTGCCGGATCGACGTTCGCCGGATTGGCCAGTTAAAGGAGGGGGAAGACGTCGTCGGCCAGCGGGTGCGGGCCAAAGTCGTCAAAAACAAGGTGGCGCCTCCCTTTAAGGTTGCCGAGTTTGATATGATGCATACTAAGGGAATCAGCTACGAGGGAGACGTGCTGGACTTGGCCATGCTGCAAAAGCTGGTCGTTCGTTCCGGAGCTTGGTTCCGTTACGGCGACGTGCAATTGGGCCAGGGCCGCGAAAAAACCCGTGCCTACCTCGAAGAAAACCCCGCCTTGGTCGAGGAACTGAGAAACAAGATCATGGCCGCTGGCGCCGCGGTCGCTTCGGGACCTGCCGAAGAGGACAACGGTTCGGCGGCTGCACAAGATTGACGCGATCGCGCCAGCGGCAGGCTTCGGGTCGGCCTGCAACCACCATGGGCGAACTCGCGGATCATTTCTGCGAGGGTGCATCGGACATGGCTGACCATCGGACAGTGGCTAACCACCGGACAGTAACTGACCATCGGACAGTGGCTGACCACTGCTTGCCACGATCGAAATTCGTTGGCACTTCTTGCGGGCGCGGTGTGCTGGTAAGTGCTGCGGCGCGATGGCTGCTGGGCATCGTCGCATGCGGTACAGCCGCCGCCAACCCGCTACAGGCGCAAGAGCCCTCGGGGCTGGCTGCGGTTGCCGCGCTGGAACAGGCGATGGTCAGCGCGATCGATACCGCGCAGCGCTCGGTGGTGAGCATCGCGCGGGTCAGTGGGCGCGGCGACGAAGCCAACGGTGAGCTGCGCGCCGACGTGTTTCAGCCGTTCAATCGACGCGTCATAGCGATTCCCCACGATCCGACCGACCCGGAGTTTGTGCCCAACGAGTTTGCCACTGGCGTGGTGGTGGATCGTACCGGCCTGATTTTGACCAATTATCACGTGATCGATCGCGACAGTGAGCACTATGTCACCACGATGGATCGCAAGGTTTATCAAACCAAAATCAAGGCCGCCGATCAGCGCAGCGACCTGGCTATCCTGGAAATCATCGGTGCGGTGCCCGGCACCGAGTTTGTGCCCATCAAATTCGGCGATGCCAAGCGGTTGAAAAAGGGGCAAATCGTGATCTCGCTGGGCAACCCGTACGCCATTGCTCGCGACGGGCAGGCCAGCGCCAGTTGGGGCATCGTCTCGAACCTGGCCCGCAAGGCTGGCCCGCGCAGCAGCTACATCGAGGACGAGCCCACGCTGCATCAGTTCGGAACGTTGATCCAGACCGACGCCAAACTGAACCTGGGCACGAGCGGCGGGGCGCTGATTAACCTGAAAGGCGAAATGATTGGTTTGACGACGGCGCTGGCCGCCAGCAGTGGCTACGAGCAAGCCGCCGGCTATGCCATTCCCGTCGACGCCAGCTTCTTGCGGATTATTGAAACCTTGAAGACCGGCCGCCTGGCGGCGTACGGCTTTTTGGGCATCGAGCCGGCGAATCTGTCCCCTGCGGAAGTGCTCAGGGGCAAACAAGGCATGCGCGTCGATAAGGTCAGCGACGGTACGCCCGCCAAGCGGGCCGGGCTGCGGCGCGAAGACATTATCACGCATGTCAACGGCGAGCCGATTTTCGACGCTTACGGCCTGCGGCTGGAAGTCGGCAAGCTGCCCGCCGCTTCGGTGGCCACGTTGACCGTCGAGCGCGGCGGGCGAACGTTTGTCGAACAGGTGACGCTGGCCAAATATCGCGTGCGCGGCAAGCAGCTTGCCACCGTTCGCGAGCCGGACTGGCGCGGCCTGCGAGTGGATTTTCCCAGTGCCGTGCTTCCGGTGCTCGACGAAACGTGCGAATCGGCTGTCGCGGTGAGCGAAGTGACCGAGGATAGCCCGGCCTATAAGGCCGGCCTGCGCGTGGGCATGCTGGTGACGCATGTCGGCAACACGGCCGTCGACAACCCCGATGACTTCCGCCGCGAGGTCGCTGGCCTGGCGGGCGACGTACCGCTGAAAATCGCGATGGGCCCCCGCGAGTATCACGTCATCGTGGTCAAGCCGTAGCGGCGCGCGGGCGACGAGCGGGCGTTGGCCCCCGGTCATTGACCGGGGGCTAATTGCTACGGCTTGGCCCCGGCGGTCCGCTGGCCGCTGGGGCGGCAAATGGCTATCATACTTGGCCTGCCGGCTTCGGCTGATCCCGCGTGTGTACTCTTCAGTTTGGAAGCGATGAAAACCGACGAATTGCGCGAAAAGTATCTGGCCTTTTTCGAGACCAAAGGCTGCGTCCGCCGCCCGAGCGACGTGCTGGTGCCCACCTGGGATCCGTCCGTGCTGTTCACTCCGGCCGGAATGAACCAGTTCAAGGACCACTTCCTGGGCAAGTGCAAGCTTGATTTCACCCGGGCCACGACCTGCCAAAAGTGCCTGCGCACCGGCGACATCGACAACGTGGGCCGCACGGCCTATCACCACACGTTTTTCGAAATGCTCGGCAATTTCAGCTTCGGCGATTATTTCAAACGCGAGGCGATCAACTGGGCCTGGGAATTCCTGACGAGCAAGAAGTGGCTTGGCTTGCCGGCCGAGCGGCTGACCGTGTCGGTCTACCAGGACGATGACGAAGCGGCCGAAATTTGGGCCCGCGATATCAAGCTACCGCCCGAGCGCATCGAGCGGATGGGCGAGGACGACAACTTCTGGCCGGCCGGCGCGCCCAGCCAGGGCCCCGACGGCGTGTGCGGACCGTGCAGCGAAATCTTTTTCCACCCGCCCAAGGGCGGTTCGGTCGAAATCTGGAATCTCGTGTTCACGCAGTTCAATCGCGTGGGCAAACCGCCGCATAACCTGCGGCCGCTGCCCAGCAAGAACATCGACACTGGCATGGGCCTGGAACGCACGGCCAGCGTGCTGCAAGGGGCCGACACGAATTATCACATCGACATCTTGCGGCCCATCGTCGAAGCGGCCGCCGAAGTCACGCACGTCAAGTACGATCCCGAGAGCGACAACGGCCGGCGGCTGCGGCGGATCACCGACCATGTGCGCGCCTGCACGTTCGCCATCCACGAAAACGTGTATCCCGGCAACAAGAAGCAGGGCTACGTCATCCGCCGGCTGCTGCGCCGCGCCGTGCTCGACGGCCGGCAAATGGGCATTCGCGAGCCGTTTTTGCACCGGCTCGTGCCGCGCGTGGCAGAAATGATGCGCACGCCGTATCCGGAACTGGGTGAAACGGCCACCAGCGTGGCCCAGGTGATCGAAAAGGAAGAGGCCAATTTTTTCTCCACGATCGACGCCGGGCTGGAGCGGATCGAGCGCGTGTTCGACGGCATGCGGGACGCGATGCCCGGCCGGGTCATGGTCGACGGCCGCGAAGCTTTTGACATGTACACCACGCACGGCTTTCCGCCCGAGCTGTTCGAAACGCTGGCGGCCGAGCACAACTTCACCTTCGACTGGGACGGCTTTCGCCAGGCGATGGAGACGCACGAAAAGGTCTCCGGCGGCGGCCAGGTGAAGGAACTGTTCAAGACCGGCCCGCTGGACGCGATCAAAAAGGTCATGGACGGCACGAAGTTCGTCGGCTACGAAACCACGACGGCCGAGGCCAAGATCGTGGGCCTCATCGCCCAGGACAAGCTCTGCGACCACGTCGACGAAATCGGCCATGCGCAGCCGATCAGCGTGGTGCTCGACCGTTCGCCGTTTTATGGTGAGAGCGGCGGCCAGGTGGGCGACACCGGCGAGTTGATCGGCCAGGACTTCCGCTTCGAGGTCGTCGACACGCAGAAGGAAGGCAATTTCCTGCTGCACCAAGGCCATCTCCGTTCCGGCGTCATTCGGCAGGGTGCCACGGTCACGGCCCGGGTGAACACCGTCCGCCGCCAGGGCATCCGCCGGGCCCACTCGGCCACGCATATTTTGCACTATGCCTTGCAAAAACACCTCGGGGCGCATGCCAAGCAGCAAGGCTCGAAGGTCGACGACGATTTTCTGCGGTTCGACTTTACGAACCCACATTCGCTGTCGCGCGAGCAACTGATCGCAATCGAGGTCGAGGTGAACGAGCGCGTCGCCGCGGCCGAAACGGTTTCCAACCAGACGCTGCCGATTGCCGAAGCCCGCCAGGCCGGGGCCATGATGCTGTTCGGCGAAAAATATCCCGACCTCGTGCGGATGGTCGCGATGGGCGAGTTCAGCAAGGAACTGTGCGGCGGCACGCACCTGGACAACACGGGCCAGGTCGGATTGTTCAAGATCGTGGCCGAAGAGAGCGTGGCCGCCGGCACGCGGCGCATCGCCGCACTGACCGGCACCGCGGCACTAGAGCGGATGCGGAAATACGAGTCGCTGCTGAGCGAGACGGCCGCCACGCTCAAGTCGCCGCCCGAAGACGTGCCGCAGCGCGTCGCGGCCCTGTTGAAAGAGGTGCGCGAGCTGAAGCGGCAATTGTCCGCCGGCCCGCGGACGGGCACGATCTCGGTCGACGAGCTGTTGAGCCAGGCTCGGCAAGCGGGCGAAACGCGAGTGATCGTGGCCGAAGTGCCTGGCGGCTCGGCCGATGATCTGCGGCATTTGATCGACCAGTTGCGGCAAAAGACAACAAGCGTCGCGGCGCTTTTGGCCAGCCGCGAGGACGGCAAGGTGCTGCTGGTGGCCGGCATTTCGCGAGATCTGGAGGCCCGGGGCGTACATGCCGGCAACTGGATTCGCGAGACGGCCAAGCTCGTGGGCGGCAGTGGCGGCGGCAAGCCCGGCATGGCCCAGGCCGGCGGCAAAGATCCCGAGAAGCTGCCTGCGGCCTTGGACGCTGCCCGCCGCGACATCGACGCCAAGCTGGCCGGTTGAGCGAAAGCATCCCGGCTCGCCTACGCGCGTGGCAGGCCGCAGCTTGACAGTCGCCCGGTGACGTTGCACGATTGGGCCTGGGCGGTCGTGCTCCAAGCCGGTGTCGGTAGTTTCGTTTTGCGAAATTGCCTACGCCTCTCCGGGGATACCCCGGGGCATCCTGCTGAGATCGAGTTTTCGTCGCGCGAGCGGCTCTGCGCGAGGGCGCAGAAATGCTCGCGCCCGACCAGACGCGTTGGAGCACGCCGCCCGCTTGTGGCTTCCGCTGGGCTGAATCAGGGTGCCGCCGCTCGATGCGATTGAAGCAGTCCATCGCCTACCAATTGGCCGCTGCATTGCTCGGCGGGAGTTGGCAGGTCGACGAGTTGGTCCAGCGTGGCGGCGGGCTTTTCGACAAGCGCCCCCGCTGGCTGCGTCCCTTGGCTGGCCGCATCGCAGCCGCCTTCGGCGGGCTACCGCGGCCGCGGATTGCCGTGCTCGCGGAGTTCATCGCCTACGACGCCGTCTTTCAACGATACGAGCAACATTGGCGCGGCTGGCCGCTGGAGATTTCAAGCTGGCCATTGCGCTCGGCCGCGATGAGCCCGTGCGCCGGGCGGCCAACCACATGGAATGTCCCGGACTTGCCGACCCCCGGAGCGCTGGCTCAGTGGCTGGAAATGACGCCGCGG
>DATCFX010000077.1:0-2018 GCA_036509275.1 Pirellulales bacterium
TGCCCTCTTTTTCCGACGCGGCCAAAGGCCGCGTCGGAAAAAGAGGGCAAACGCGCAGCAACCCCCAGCCCTAAAGGGACTGGGCTACGGAAAACCATACGTGCCCACCTGCAGATATGACGCTCACCCCGGCGGCATCGCGGGATTCCGCGAGTTCTGCCGGCCATAATCGTGGTGTTTGGGGCGGATCGTGGCCGGCAGCGAGACCACCGCATCACCTGCGTAACCCGGAAACCGGGCAGTTGGATCCGCGGCGTTAGGATCGCCCGAAAAATAACCACCGTTTTTGCCGGCCCCTCTCCCTGCCCTCTCCCGCAAGGGGCGAGGGGTTTGCGGAGAAGTTATTTTTCGTTCGATCCTTAGCCGCGGCGACGGGCGCTGAGACCAGACGCGACCGCTACCGAGCGGGCACGCGGCGTTGCCCCAGCAGGAAGCGCGTTTGACCCGCCGCCGGGAATTTGCTCTATAGTCGCCCTGGATCGAACCTGGCGGCCAATCTTGTCGCTGGCAGCCGGTTTTCCCGCTGGAAACCAGACCGCCCGCGCGGCGACCGTCTGGCCTGGAAGACCTCAAACCAAGACCACGATGTCCACCGTTGCCCAGGCATTGGCGATCGCCGTCGAGCAGCATCGAGCGGGGCGTTTGCAGGCCGCCGAGCAAGCGTATCGGCAGATTCTCGCGGCCGATCCGAATGAACCCACGGCGGTTCATCTGCTGGGCGTGCTGGCTGATCAGCGAGGTCAGTTCGACGTGGCCGTCGAGTTGATTTCCCGGGCGATTGCGCTCAAGGGGACCGACAGTGCCTTTCATAACAGTTTGGGAAATGCGCTTACTGCGCAGGGCAAGCTCGGCGAGGCGCTCACCTGTTACCGCCGCGCGCTGGAATTGCAGCCCGACTACGCCAATGCACACTACAACCTGGCCAATGTCTTGAAAGCCCGGGCCGAGTGGGACCAGGCGGTCGCTTGCTACCGACGCGCCTTGGAGCTCAAGCCGGATCTGGCCGCGGCACACACGAACCTGGGCAGCGTTCTGCGGACCCAAGGGCACTTGGACGAGGCGGCCGGCTGCCTCCGCCGGGCATTGGAATTGCGGCCCGAGCTGCCCGAAACCCATCTGAATCTGGGCAATGCTCTGCACGATCAGGGCAAGCTGGACGAAGCCATCGCCTGCTTCCGCCGGGCATTGGAATTGCGGCCCGACTATGCCGACGCGCTGATCAATCTGGGCGTGGTCTTGAGAACCAATGGCCGGCCGGACGAGGCGATCGCCTGCCAGCGGCGGGCGCTGGAGTTGATACCCGACAGTGTGGTCGCGCTCACGAACCTGGGCAACGCATTGCAGGATCAGCGCAAGCTGGACGAAGCGATTGCCTGCTACCGCCGGACACTGCAACTCGATCCGAGCCACGCCGCGGCGTACAACAATCTCGGTTCGGCATGCAAGGACCAAGGGAGACTGGACGAAGCGCTCGCCTGTTACCGCCGGGCCGCGGAGCTAAAGCCGGATTTTGCCGAGGCGCACAGCAACCATCTGTATACGCTCTACTTCTGCTCCGGCTATGATGCCCAAACCATTTACGCCGAGCACCGCCACTGGAATCAGCAGATTGCGGAGCCGCTGGCAAGGTTTGCTCAGCCGCATGCGAACGATCAATCGCCCGATCGCCGGCTGCGCATCGGCTACGTCTCGCCCGATTTCCGCGAGCATGTGGTGGCGCGTTTTCTGTTGCCGCTGTTGGAATCGCACGACCACGGCCGTTTTGAGATCCATTGCTATGCTGCGGTGCGGCGCCTGGATGCGATGACCGACCGTTGCCGAGCCCAGGCCGACGTGTGGCGCAATGTCGTGGGCTGTTCGGATCAGCAACTCGCCGACGTGATCCGCGGCGACCGGATCGACATCCTGGTGGATCTCTCGCTGCACATGGCCGACAACCGGCTGCTGGCCTTTGCCCGCAAGCCCGCACCCGTGCAAGTGACTTATCTGGCCTACGCCGGCACGACCGGGCTTGCGGC
>DATCFX010000078.1:0-5374 GCA_036509275.1 Pirellulales bacterium
TCCCTCCGGGTGCGTCTTCGGCGACGTGAGCAACAACAAGGCGCATGTGTTTGTCGTCGACGAGCACGACAAAGCTCACCTGGTCGAGGTGCGGGTCGGCTCGGATACCGGCTCGCAGATCGAAGTCAAATCGGGCCTGACCACGTCCAGCCGGGTCGTCGTGAAGCCGCCAACCGCGCTGGCCGACGGCACGACCGTAACCGCCGTGGCCGCGGCCGAGAAAAAGTCGGGCCACTGAAATCCTGCCTTCCCCTAATTGCGTCTTGCGGCGCGCCTACCTGTTCGCCCACAGCCGTGCCTTGCGTGCTGGCGGGTGCATTTCAGCAGAATCGTCGCTTTCGAGGATCGGTCCATGAATAGTTTGATTCGCGCGTCGCTCCGGAACCCTTACGCGGTCGCGGTCATGGCGCTGGCGATCCTGTTGATCGGTAGTTTGACCCTGCTGCGCATCCCGATCGACATCCTGCCCGTCTTCAACAGTCCGGCGGTGCAGACTCTGACCTTTTATCGCGGTTTGCCAGCCCAGGATATGGAAAAGTCGATTACCAGCCGCATGGAACGCGGCACGGCGCAGGCTTCGGGCACCGCCCGGGTCGAATCCCGCTCGATCGTGGGCGTCAGCGTCGTGCGCAGTTATTTTCAGACGGGCGTGGATCCCGACGGCGCCCTGACGCAAGTCAACTCACTGGCCACGCTCGAGGTGCCGACGCTGCCGCCGGGTACGTTGCCGCCCGTGATTTTGCCGTTCGACCCGACAGGCACCGTGCCGGTTTGTCTCGTGGCGCTCGACAGCCCGAGCGAGTCGGAGCAAACGCTGTATGACGTGGCGCGCTACGATGTCCGGCCGATGATCATGAGCAACCCGGGCGCGGTGGCGCCAGTGGTTTTCGGCGGGACGATTCGCGCGGTGATGGTGTACTTGGACCGCATTCGCATGCAGGCGCGCGGACTGGCGCCGACCGACGTGATGAATGCCACGGACAGCTTCAACGTGTTCCTGCCCAACGGCAGCATCAAGATCGGCGAGTTCGACTACGCGGTCGCCTCGAACTCGATGTTCGACTACGTGGGCCGGATGGGCGAGATCCCGCTGCGGAACCAGTCGGGCAACGCGTCGTTTCTGCGCGACGTGGCCAGCGCCGAGGATTCGTCATTCATTCAGACAAACGTGGTGCGGGTCAACGGTCGCCGGCAGGTGTACGTGCCGGTTTACCGGCAGGGCGGGGCGAGCACGCTGTTAGTGGTCAACACGCTGCGGGATTCGCTGCCCCAGATGCAGGCCCGGTTGAGCAAGTCCACTGTCGGACTGAAAATCGTGATGGATCAGTCAGTCTATGTGCGCAGTTCGATCGTCGCCCTGGTGCAAGAAGGCGCCTTGGGAGCCATCCTGTGCTCGCTGGTGATCCTGTTGTTCCTGGGCGAATGGCGGATGACGCTGATCGCCGTGATCACCATTCCCTTGGCCGTGCTGGCGGCGATCGCCTGCTTGTATGCGACGGGCCAGACGGTCAACGTGATGACGCTCGCCGGACTCTCGCTGGCGATCGGCCCGTTGGTGGACAACGCCATCATCTGCCTGGAGAACACGCATCGCCACCTGGGGATGGGGGTCTCGCCCAAGGAGGCGTCGTTCCTAGGCTCGAGCGAAGTGGCCATGCCGGCGCTGGTCTCGACGTTGTGTACGTTTCTCGTACTGACGCCGCTGATCATGGTGCCCGGCGTGGGACAGTTCCTGTTCGCGCCGATGACGATGGCGGTTTCGTTCGCCATGATCGTGGCGTATTTTCTCTCGCAATCGCTGGTGCCGTCGTTCAGTGCGCTGCTGCTCAAGCCGCACAAGGCGCATCACACCACGCGCAACCCCCTGGCGATCGCCTTTGCCAAGTGGTCAGCGCTCATCGACCGGGCCATCAGTTGGTACGTGGTCGGATTGAACTGGGTGCTGGCTCATCGCGGAGTGACGGTCATCGGCAGCTTCCTGTTCCTGGCGCTGTCGCTGGGGATCTTCAGCCCGATTCTCAAACGCGAATTTTTTCCGGAAGTCGACGCCGGCGCATTCGAAGTCGCCGTCCGCGCGCCGACCGGCACGCGCATCGAAGTTACCGAACAGCGGATCGCCAAAGTCGAGGACTTCATTCGGAAAACGATCGACCCGCACGACTTGGAAATTATCGTTTCGGAGATGGGCGTCACGCCCGACTGGTCGGCGGCCTACACGCCCAACGCGGGTCCGATGGACGGAGTGATCAAGGTGCAGTTGCACGAGCACCGCGGCCATTCGGCCCAAGAGTACGTGCAAACGCTGCGACACGGCCTGGCCACCGATCCCCATTTTGGCGACCTGGAACTCTCGTTTGATGCCGGCGGCATGGTCCGCGGGGCACTCAACGAGGGCAAATCGTCGCCGCTCACGATTCGCGTCGTCGGCAACAAGCAGCGGCTCTGCCATAGCATCGCCGAGAGCATCAAGCGCGACGTGGTGAACGTCGATGGCGTGGTCGACGCGCGGATCATCCAGCGCATGAACTATCCGCAGTTCGTCATCAATGTCGATCGCGCCAAGGCCGCCGACCTCGGCCTCACGCAGGCGGACGTGATGCGCAACGTCGTGGCGGCTTGCAACTCGAGCATCTCGTTCAACAAGAAAAATTTCTGGATCGATCCGGTCAGCCACAACCAGTATTTCGTGGGCGTCCAGTATCCGGAGGCCGACATTCAATCGATCGATACGCTGTTGGACGTTCCGGTCACCGGCACGAAGCACGAACAGCCGGTCCCCTTGCGGTCGATCGCCACGCTGATTCGCAATACGGTCCCGTCGGAGATCACGCACGTCAACATCCAGCCGGCCATCGAACTGACCATGAACGTCGAGGGCCGCAGCCTGGGGCACATTTCGGCCGACGTTGCCAAAGCGCTCAATAAGTTCGGCCTCCGCGACGAAAAGCACGACTCTTGGAAGCCGTACGATCCCGACGGCGACGGCCAGAAAACGTTGGCCGGGGCCACGATCGTGATGAGCGGCGAGTACGCGCGGATGCAAGAGACCTTCAAGAGCCTGGGCGTAGGCCTCGTGCTGGCCTCGATCTTGATGTATTTCCTGATGGTCGGACTCGACCTGTCGTGGATCGTGCCGCTGACGGTCATGCTGGTTGTGCCCGTGTCGATCGGCGGCGTTTTGCCGATGCTCTACTTCACGGGTACGGCGCTCAACGTGCAGTCGCTGCTGGGCATCATTTTCGTCGTCGGCATCAAGGTCGCCAACACGGTGCTGATGACCGATTTTGCCCAGGAGCTGCGCCACAAGGAAGGGCTCACGCCGACCGAGGCCATTCGCAAGGCGGCCTCGATTCGCGTCCGCCCGGTGACGATGACGGCCCTGGCCGCGTTTTTCGCCATGGTGCCGGCCGCCTTGGCATTGGAACGCGGCAGCGAGGCAAACGCTCCGCTGGCGCGCGCCATTCTCGGCGGTTTGCTGGCCGGCGAACCGGCCACGCTGTTCCTGCTGCCGGCCTTGTTTTCGCTGATGGTTCGCGACAAGCACCGGCCGGCGGAAGAGGGACACGCCGAAGGCTTCGTGGCCGAACCGGTCGTCGAATGATGGCGGCGATCGCAATTGACCTGCTCATGGCATCGTCCAGGCATTGCCAATTCATCGATTAGGTTCGTGCATCGGCCGCGCTTTTGCGGCCTGCTCTGGCGAAGAATAGCGAAACTTTGCCGGCTGCGGTGTGCCGGCAGCCTGCCGGCGCCGCTCCGGCGCGGCGCGCGGCGATCGCCTGGCAATTCTCTCATCGTGTGGATAGTCTCACGCGAATTCTTGTGGAAATAGCCGATAAAGCGCTCAGCAGGACCGGATGCCGATGGTTGGCCCCGGCCCGGCGGCTGGCCCGCCCCAGGGGCAAGCGCGGAAAAGAAATCCAAACATCTCGTGCGTGAAAAGGAACGGATTCCATGAACAGCGTCATCTCCATGAGCGTGCTCGCTCTCGCAGCGCTGGCCGGCCAGGCCCTGGCCGCAAACCCGGCCGGCTGCTGCGATCAATGCGGCTGCGGCGTCAAGAAGGTCTGCCGGCTGAAATGCGACATGAAGACGGTGACCAAGTACGAATACCGCGGCAAGTGCGAAGACTTCTGTTTGCCCGGCCCCAGCAAGTGCTGCGGCTGGAAATGGGTCTGCGATTGCCAGTCCTTGTGCGGCCGCCACAAAGAGCACCTCTGGCAGCCCAGTTGCGGCAAAATGTGTACCCGCAAACTCCTCGTCAAAATTCCCGTAAGTAAACAGGTGCCTAGCTACACGTGCGAGGTGGTGTCCATCTGCGGCCGGTGCGGCTGTGCGCGGGTCGACGAGGCAGCGACGGCCGAAGCCCGGGCGAAGCAGATCATGCCGGTCTCGGCCGAAGAGCCGCTCGTATTGGCAGACTACAGCCAAGAGCCGCAGGCCGGCTATCAAGCGCCGGATGCCGCGCCCGCCAATCAGTCGAACGCCATCGGCCGCCTGCTTGCCCACTAAGGTGCCGGTTCGAGCCGGTCGCGACCAAACGCATCAAGGGCCGCCATTGCACGTGCAGTGCCGGCCCCGTTGCATTTGCGCCCCAGGGCAACTTGCCGGGCGGGAGCGCTGCGTGCGCTCAGGCTTGCCGCTACAGGCCGCCCTTCAGACGATTGATTTCGTAACGGAAGGACGAACCGTCCGGTGCGACGCCGTCGTAATATTGAACGTTCGGCTGCGGTGCCGGAGCGGGCGAGAACGCGCCGGAATCGTTGATGCTGTGATGCCCGACCCAGGCGCTGCCGTCCCAACGCAGCCAAGTGCGTTGCGCCGTGAAATACCACCACGTGCCTTCGTGCCAGTAATAGCGGAACGCATCGGGCCGGGCCGCGATCTCGGCTGCGGCATTGGGCGCTGGCGCCGTCTTGACCGCCGGCGCTTTAGCCGCCGCCGCTGGTTTGGGCTGGACACTTCGGACTTGAGCTTGCGCCTCGTTCGCCTGCACGCACGCCGCCACAGCGAACAAGGCGACGAATAGAATCGTTCGCATTACGTCGCCCCCCTTCTTTTGAAAGGCTTTTGTGCAACCAAGTTGTTTTTTTGACTACCGCGGCGGCAACTTCGATTTGCCATCGCGCTGGTCGAAGGGCCGTTACCTCTCAACTCCTCAGCTCCGTCTTGCCTGTCCTTATTATTATACGCAGGCGTCGGGCAATGGGTTTGCGAGTGCCGCGCGCTGCATCAATGGGGGATGCGTCTCGTGAGCCGGGAATTGAGCGCGGCCAGGCCACCACGTCGCTGCCCGCCGCGGGCTTGAAGGGGATCAGGTCGGAGGCGGGCCGCCGGCCGGCCCAAATGGCGGCGGTGGCCGCCGCGGACCGGG
>DATCFX010000079.1:0-3677 GCA_036509275.1 Pirellulales bacterium
CCCGCCGGTTGCGCGCTAGTGACCGGCAACTGTTAAGAAAGGAACCGCCGATGTCCCGCCCGAGATTGGTCGGAGCGATCTTGGTGCCAATCGTCGTAGCGGTAGGCATCCATCCGGCGGCGGCCGAGCCCGACAGGGGATACTCAATCCCGGTGGTGGATCTCGCCGGTCAGACGCAGCGGCAAATCGTCGTGGATCGGGAGGCGGGGCAGTACCTGGGCCATCCGACGACCGTGCTGCTGGACGATCAGAAGACGATCGTCATCGTCTATCCGCAGGGGCACGGTCGCGGCGCGATCGTCATGAAACGCAGCGGCGACGGCGGTCTCGCGTGGTCCCAGCGGTTGAGCGTGCCGGAGAACTGGGCTTCGTCGCGGGAAGTGCCCACCATCTATCCCGTCGTCGATCGGGCCGGCAAGAAACGGCTGATCCTGTTCTCGGGCCTGTATCCGATCCGCCAGAGTATGAGCGAGGACGATGGCCGGACATGGACCCCGCTGGCGCCGATTGGCGACTTCGGCGGAATCGTGGCCATGGCCAGCCTGACGCGGATCGGCGACGGAGAGTATATGGCCCTGTTTCACGACGACGGCCGGTTTCTACGATCGGGCGGCAAGTCCGCAAAGCCACCCGTCTTTACGGTCTATAAAACGCTCTCGCGCGACGGCGGCCGAACATGGGGCCAGCCCGAGGCGATCGCCACGCATCCGACCGCTCACCTTTGCGAGCCGGGCTTGATCCGCTCGCCCGACGGCCGGCAGATCTGCGTGCTGCTGCGCGAAAACAGCCGCCGGCTGAACTCGTTCGTCATCTTCTCGGACGACGAAGGCCGCACCTGGACGAAGCCGCGCGAACTGCCCGGCGCGCTCACCGGCGATCGGCACGTCGGCCGGTACGCGCCCGACGGCCGGCTATTCATCAGCTTCCGCGATACGACGCTCGACAGTTCGACCCGCGGCGATTGGGTGGCCTGGGTCGGCACCTACGACGACATCGTCCAGGGACGCGAGGGGCAGTACCGCGTGAGGTTGATGAAGAACCACAAGGGCTACGACTGTGCCTATCCCGCCGTCGAACTCTTGCCCGACGGCACGTTGGTCGCGACGACCTACGGGCATTGGACCGAGGGCCAGCCGCCCTACATCGTCAGCGTGCGGCTAAAGCTCGAAGAGCTCGATCACCAGGCGAACCGCGAGTGAGAAAAACGGATCGCGGTCCGTGAGCCTGCCTGGCGGCCGAATGTCAAATTGGGCAAGGCCTGCCGGTCGGGTGACGTAGATGGCTAGCAATCCCGGGCGGTTTTGTGGTACGGTCCGGGTTTGAGGCCCATTTTTTGGCTTTTCCCGGACGGGCGGCATGGCATCGTACAATCTGACCCATTTGCGGCAGCTCGAAGCGGAGAGCATCCAGATCATTCGCGAAGTGGCCGCCGAGTTCGAAAACCCGGTGATGCTCTATTCCATCGGCAAAGACTCGGCCGTGATGGTCCGCCTGGCGATCAAGGCCTTTCATCCGGCCAAGCTGCCGTTTCCGCTGCTGCACATCGACACGACGTGGAAGTTCCGCGAGATGATCGCCTTCCGCGATCAGTTCTGCAAGGACAACGGCCTGAAGCTGCTCGTGCATACCAATCGCGAGGCGGTCGAGCAGGGCATTACGCCCTTTACGCACGGCAGCGCGAAGTACACCAACGCGCTCAAGACCCAGGCCTTGCTGCAAGCGCTCACCGCCGGCGGCTACGACGCCGCGTTTGGCGGAGCCCGCCGCGATGAAGAAAAATCGCGAGCCAAGGAACGGATGTATTCCTTTCGCGACCGCTTGCATCAGTGGGATCCCAAGAACCAGCGGCCCGAACTCTGGAACCTGTACAACGGCAAAGTGAACAAGGGCGAAAGCATCCGCGTCTTTCCGCTCTCGAACTGGACGGAGCTGGATGTCTGGCAATACATCCACCTGGAAAAGATTCCGATCGTGCCTTTGTACTTCGCGGCCGTGCGGCCGGTGGTCGAGCGCGACGGCAATCTGATCATGCTGGACGACGATCGGTTTCCGCTGGAGCCGGGCGAACGGGTCGAGCGGCGGCTGGTGCGCTTCCGCACGCTGGGCTGCTATCCGCTGACTGGCGCCATTGAATCGCCGGCCACCACGCTGCCCGAGATCATCCAGGAAATGCTGCTGGCCCGCACCAGCGAGCGGCAAGGCCGCGTGATCGACTACGACGAGTCGGGATCGATGGAGCAGAAGAAGCGGGAAGGATATTTTTAAGTGAAAAGTGCAGAGGCGAAGGGAAGTGAAAAGTGAAAAGTGAAAAGTGAAAAGCGACGGACGAAGAGATGCGAGTCCGCGTCTTCCGCCTGACTTTTCCCACTTTTCACTTTTCACTTTTCACTTTTCACTGATTCTGGAGCTTGGTTTCGATGGCTAGTGCCGATCTGGTTGCCCAGGATATCGAGGCCTATTTGGCCGCGAACGAGCGGAAGGAGCTGCTGCGGTTTCTGACTGCCGGCAGCGTCGATGACGGTAAGAGCACGCTCATCGGCCGGCTGTTGCACGACTCGAAGACGGTCTACGAAGACCAGTTGGCGGCCGTCAAGCGCGACAGCGAGCGCAAAGGCGCGGCCGGCGGCGAAGTCGACCTGTCGCTGCTGATGGATGGTCTCAAGGCCGAACGCGAGCAGGGCATCACCATCGACGTGGCCTACCGCTATTTCTCCACCAACAAACGCAAGTTCATCATCGCCGACACGCCGGGCCACGAGCAATACACCCGCAACATGGCCACCGGCGCGTCGACCTGCAACCTGGCCATCATCCTGGTCGACGCCCGCCATGGCATCATGCCGCAGACGCGGCGGCACAGCTTCATCGTCTCGCTGCTGGGCATCAAGCACGTGGTCGTGGCCGTCAACAAGATGGACGTGGCCGGCTACTCGCAGCCGGTGTTCGAGAAGATCAAGAACGACTACAGCGACTTTGCCGCCAAGCTCGAGATCAGCGACCTGCACTTCATCCCGCTTTCGGCGTTGCGCGGCGACAACGTCGTCGAGACCAGCCCGAACATGCCCTGGTACCAGGGCGGCACGCTGCTGCACTATCTGGAAACGGTGCATATCGCCTCGGACCGCAACCTGATCGACATGCGCTTCCCGGTGCAGTACGTGCTGCGGCCGCACCTGAATTTCCGCGGCTTTGCCGGCACGGTGGCCTCGGGCGTGGTTCGCAAAGGCGACGAGGTGATCGCCGTGCCCTCGGGGCGCCGCAGCCGCGTGGCCTCGATCAGCACCTACGACGGCGAGCTGGACGAGGCTTTCACGCCTATGTCGGTGGCGCTCACGCTGGAGGACGAAATCGACGTCAGCCGCGGCGACATGCTCGTACACCCTGGCAACTTGCCGCGCGTCGATCGCACGCTCGAGGCGATGGTCGTGTGGATGGCTGCCGAGCCGCTGGTGCCTGGCAAGCAGTACGCCATCAAGCACACCACCAGGCTGGCGCTGGGCGCCGTGAGCACGCTGCGCTACCGCGTGGACGTGAACACGTTGCACCGCGAAAACGCCCCGGTCCTGAACATGAACGAGGTCGGCCGCTGCACCTTCACGCTCAATCAGCCGATCGCCTTCGACGCCTACAACAAGAACAGCGCGACCGGCGCGTTCATCATCATCGACCGGCTCACC
>DATCFX010000080.1:0-3324 GCA_036509275.1 Pirellulales bacterium
GCCTGCCTCGGCGGCCAATCCGTCGGCCGGGCAGGCCGCTCGCGCGAAACAGCAGGCCGCCGCCCACGTGCAATCGACCTCCGGCTCGCAGAGCCAACCCGGTATCCGCGAGCCGGGCAGCAGTGCCGACGACGTGCGACCCGGCCAGCGGACCTTTCGCGAAGAACCTTGGGTCGCCAAGCTGCCGCCCGAACTGCGGCAGGCGATTCGCGCTCAAAGCCAGCGCCGCCCGCCCGCCGCCTATGAAGAACGCCTGCGGCGTTATTTCGAAAACATCGACTGATCCCACCGCTCATGATCGATCCACACGCTTTTTCTTGCGAGGGAGAAACCAGCCGTGACTACCGAAGCCATCGACGATGTCGCCGCCGTGCAGCGCTGCGAGCAAGCGTATAACCGCATCCGCGACGAGCTGGCCAAAGCCATCGTCGGCCAGAACGAAACGATCGAGCAGACGCTGATCGCCATGTTTGCCCGCGGTCACGCACTGCTGGAGGGCGTGCCAGGACTGGCCAAGACCTTGCTCGTGAACTCGTTGGCGCAGGCCCTGCACTTGTCGTTCAAGCGGATCCAGTTTACGCCCGACCTGATGCCCAGCGACATCACCGGCACGGAAGTCATCCAGGAAAACCTGGACACCCGGGCGCGGGAATACAAATTCCTGGCCGGGCCGCTATTTGCCAACATGATCCTGGCCGACGAGATCAACCGCACGCCTCCCAAGACGCAAGCGGCCATGCTCGAGGCCATGCAAGAGCGGCAGATCAGCGTGGGCGGCGCGGTGCATCCGCTGCCGGCGCCGTTTTTTGTGCTCGCCACGCAGAATCCGCTCGAGCAGGAAGGCACGTACCCGCTGCCCGAGGCCCAGCTCGATCGGTTCCTGCTGTATATCAAGCTCGACTATCCCGGCGGCGCCGACGAATGGGAAATCGCGCGACGGGTAACGACCGGCCAACTGGGCGAGATCCGTCCGGTGATTTCCGCCGCCGAGATCAGCGAGTTTCAGCGACTCGTGACGCAGGTGCCCGTCAGCGACCAGGTGCTGGGCTATGCCTGGGCCCTGGTGCGGGCGTCGCGTCCCGGCACGCCCGAGGCCCCCGACTTCGTCAACCGCTGGGTGAGCTGGGGCGCCGGACCCCGCGGCCTGCTCACGCTGGTCTCGTGCGCCAAAGCCCGGGCCATCCTCTACGGCCGCTACCACGCCACGACCGACGACGTGCAGGCCGTGGCCAAGCCCGCGTTGCGGCATCGGCTGGCCAGCAACTACGCGGCCCAAGCCGCCAACGTCGGCAGCGAGCAACTGATCGCCATGCTGCTCGAAGCCGTGCCCGCTGATCGCAAATACGAAAAGCCGGCAGCTTAGCAGGAGCAACCCGAGTTGCCGTTGTGAAGCTGCTTACCGAGCCGCAGCGGGCGTGATACGCTGATAAAAGCGGCCAGCCGTGGAATTAGGATCCGAGCGAAAGGACACAGATGGCAACGACATTACCAATCGACTCGATGCTGGCGCGCGATCCCAGCGTGTGTGGCGGACGGCTGTGCATCGAAGGCACTCGATTCACGCTCAATCAAATTGTCGTGCTCTATAAGCGCGGAGAAGGCCCGGAGGAAATCGCCGCGCACCATGGACAGCTTTCATTAGCCCAGGTCTACAGCTCGCTGGCCTATTATCACGCACATCGTGCTGAGGTCGAGGCGGATCTCGCCGCGGAACATGCTGAAGCCCAGCGGCTGGAACAGGCGCTGGCGAAACCGTCGGGCCAGCCGTGACCGCGATTCGTTTATATCTGGATGAAGACACGCTACACGCGGCATTGGTCCTCGGGTTGCGCGCTAGAAACATTGATGTCCGCACTGTAATCGAGGCTGGGCTTAGCGGACGCGACGACGCAACCCAACTCGCCGTTGCAACGCAAGAAAATCGGGTGCTTTACAGCTTCAACGTCGGAGACTTTTGCCGGCTGCATGCGGATTATCTGCAAACTGGACGAACGCACGCGGGGATTGTTGTTGTCTCTCGCCAGCAATACGGCGTTGGCGAGCAATTACGACGACTTTTGCGATGGATCGATGCAACGCCGGCTGAGCAGATGATTGGCACTTTGACTTTTCTCTAACCTGTTGCGACACCGCCCGGACGACAAGCATGCCCGCCAGTGTTTTGAGCCGATATCTCGATCCGGAAGTGCTGGGCCGGTTGGCGCAGCGGCAGATCGAACCGCGCGGGCTGGTGCTAGGCAACCTGGCCGGCGGGCACAAGTCGCCGCTCAGCGGCTTTGCCGTCGAGTTTGCCGGCCATCGCGAATATGTTCCCGGCGACGATCCGAAGCACATCGACTGGCGCGTCTTTTTCCGCCGCGAAAAGTATTTCATCAAACAATACGAAATGGAGACGAACTTCGTCTGCCACCTCGTGCTGGATGCCAGCGCTTCGATGCGCTATGGCGACGACGATCAGCAAAAGTTGCTCTACGCCTCGCGCATGGCCACGACCATGGGCCACGCCATCGTGCGCCAGAGCGACAAGGTTTCGCTGGCCACGCTCGACGACCGGGTGCGGGCCGTGCTGCCGCCCAGCAACACCATGGCCCAGATCGTGCGCATGACCAATCACCTGGGCGAAATCCAGCCGGTGGAAAAGACGCGACTCGCCGAGTGCCTCAGCGAACTGGTCGGCCGCATGCACCGCCGCGAAATCGTGATGGTCTTTAGCGATTTTTTCACCGATCTCGATGCGCTGGAGCCCGTGTTGCAGCAGATGCGCTACCATCGCCACGAAGTCGTGCTGTTCCAGATCATGCACCACGACGAACTGGTCTTTCCACTGGACGGCATGACGCGGTTCGTGGGCCTCGAAAATCCCGAGGAGCTGCTGGCCCAGCCCGAGGAGTTGCGGGCCGGATACCTGGCGGCGCTCGCGCGCTACAACGACCGCTTCGAGGAAATCTGCCAGCGCAACCGCATCGAGCGGGTGCTGGTCGACACCAGCCGCGACATGGGCGGCGTGTTCATCGATTATCTGAACCAGCGCAGCCTGCTCAACCGCGGACGCTAAAGCCGCCGCAAGCCCACACGGACCGTCGGTCCGTGGGTCAGCTTGCGGCCAGGCAGCGATCTCCCAGCACCTCCGCCAGCGGATTGGCGTCCGGAGCGCAAAAGCCAGGATGATGGTGTTTGCGCCAACCCTCGGCAAACTCGAAGCGGCCCGACATGCGGCCCACTTCGCGCATCAGGTCGTGCATGGTTTGCAGGTACGAGTCGAATCCCTGGCTCGCGTCGAGCCAGCCCCGTTGGCTGCGATGCCGGCCGAGCATGTCGGTCTTG
>DATCFX010000081.1:0-4444 GCA_036509275.1 Pirellulales bacterium
GGTAGCGGCAGCTTAAGCCTCTCGCCAGCCCAATGCGGCAGGCGGCGATCGGTCCCTGTTAGGGCCGGGATGCTTCGTCGCTCGGTGGCGGCATTCGTAAAAAATTCGGCAGCTCGCCGGCCGTCGCTATCAATGCCCGCGACTGCTCTGGCTGAAAACAGGTCCATTTGCTTAAATCCGGCCCCCGAAACTGGCCGATCTTAGGCCGACGCCGAAAATATCAGCCCGCACCAATCGCCATATGCCGAACCAACTTTCGCGGCTTTCGAATTGGTTTGTGCTCGCCGCGACCGCGAAAACCGATCGTGCCAATCGGCTGAGCGCGCCCGGACCGCTCGCGGAAGCGGGCCCGCCGGCCCGGCGGCTGATTCTGCTCGCGCTGTTGGTAACTTGTTTCGTGCCGCGCGCCCTCACGGCCTGGCGGCTGGATGGCATCTGTGCCGACGGCGCCAGTTATATCCACATGGCGCAGGCGCTGGAGCACGGCGACTTCCAGCAGGCGTTTCGCCTGCAATTGAACATCTATCCCGCGATTCTCGCGGGCTTGCACCAACTGGGCATCCCCTGGGAACTCGGCGGCCGAATCTGGGGGACGCTCGCGGCGACGCTGGTTGTCTTGCCGCTGTTCGGCTGGGTGCGGCGGCAGTTCGACGATCGGCTGGCGATCGTTGCCTGCCTGCTGTATGCCGGCCATCCCGAGCTGATCGAGTGGAGCCCCGAGATCGTTCGCGATCCGACGTTCTGGCTCCTGTTCACGACTTCGATCTACCTGCTGTGGCGCGCCGCGTCCGCAGCGTCGCTCAAGCATTATGCCGCGGCCGGCCTGGCGATCACGTTGGCGATCCTGACACGCTTCGAGGGGCTGTTTCTCCTCGCGCCCCTGCTGGGCTGGACGCTGGCCAGGGCCTGTGCGTCGCGCGCGCTTCGGCCGCGGCTAGTCGTCGGCCTGGCCTTGTCGTTGGCCGTGCTGCCGGCGCTGCTCGTCGCTGGCAACCTGGCGTGGTCAAGCCGTACAGGTCGCGTGGAAATGATTCGCCTCGAGAAGTTCAACGTGGCGCGGAATTGGATCGTCGCCTGGTGGAATCCGCCGAAAGTCGCGGTGCCCGCCATGGCGCAGGCCGGCATTCACAACCGCGAGGCGCAGCCTGGCGGCGCCGTGCGCTGGGGCACCGGACGACTGCTGTGGCAGTTCGTTCACCAGGGCGAGCGCGGGCTGACGCCCCTGTTTGCCATCTTGCTGTTCGCCGGCTGCCTGGCCCATCCGCGGCTGCTGTTTCGCAGCGACCAGTTGCCGATGGCTGGATTGTCGCTGCTGATCTGCGCCGGCATCTGGATTCATATCTGGTTCTTCCATCTTTCCAGCGGGCGGTATTTCCCGCCGGTGGCCATCCTGTCGACACCCACGGCCGCGCTGGGCTGGATGTGCACGGCGCGCTTGGCGCGCCGCGCGGTGGCCGCCTGGCACTGGCCGCGCATCGCTTGCCGCTGGGCGCCCGGCGCGATCGTGGCGGCGCTGCTCGTGATCGGTTGGGCCGACGCGCTGACCACCAACGTCGAACTCCGCTTGATGAATATCCGCCTGGGGCAATGGATCAGCGGGCATTGCGGCCGGCAGCCGACCATCCTGGGCGTCGACGATCAACTGCCGGTGGTGGCCCACTATGCCCACGGCAATTTCATTGCGCTGCCGGCGGGCCTCTCCGACGCCGATCTGGTGGACATGGTTCGCCGGCAGCGGCCGGACGTGGTGATCTTTTCGCGGCGGCACCTGGCCGGCGAGTGCGGGGTGCTGATGGCCGCGCGGCGGCAGTTGGAGTTGGAACCGGTCGACGGCTTGCCGGAGGTTTCGAGCCGGTTCGTGGTCTTGGCACGCCATCGGCTGGAGCGTTAACTCGTTTTGAAAACGTCACGCACCGGGGCGCCGGCCAGGCGGCCCGGCTTATCCTCGATATCCGCTATGCACAGGCCCGGTAAATACTGCCTTCGCCTCGAGCCATCGGGCAATCGGCAGACCACGTACCTGGCCGCCAAGCGGCTGTGCGACATCATCGGCGGATTGGTGCTGTTGGTGTTTTGCGCGCCGCTGATGATCCTCACCACGCTGCTGCTGCTGGTCACGACGCGCGGCCGGCCCGTTTTTTTTCAGCCGCGCGTGGGCTACTGCGGCCGCATGTTCATCATGTTCAAATTCCGCACCATGCACGCCGACGCCGACTCGCAACAGCACTGCATTTCCAACGAGATGGACGGCCCGGTCTTCAAGAACCGTCAGGATCCGCGGGTCACGCGCATCGGCCGCGTGCTGCGCACGTTGAGCATCGACGAACTGCCGCAACTCTTCAACGTGCTGGCCGGCCACATGTCGCTCGTCGGTCCGCGTCCGCCGCTGCTGAAGGAAGTGGTGCAATACGAGCCGTGGCAGCGGCGGCGGTTGGCCGTCAAGCCCGGCCTGACTTGCCTCTGGCAGGTGAGCGGGCGCAACGAGGTCGGATTCGACGATTGGGTGCGGATGGATCTGTGGTACATTGACAATCAGCACCTGCTCACGGATCTCAAGATTCTGGCCCGCACCCCCTCGATCGTGCTGAGCCGGCGCGGCGCCTACTGACGCCGACGGCCGCCCGATTCTTGCCTCCAACGGAAACCGCAGTTCATGGTGGCGACGTTTGCCAATCGCCTCGCGCGAACCCCCTCCTGGGTCCTCTGGTTGCTGGCGGCCCTGTACTGGTGCGCGCTGATGCTCGCGCTGCACTATCCCGACATTCCCGGCGCGCACAACGCGCCGCCTGGAGCCGATAAGCTCGTCCACTGCCTGATTTACGGCGTGCTCGCCGTCTTGTGGCGGCTGCTGATCGGCCGCCAAACCTCGGCTTCCGGCGTGCTGGGCACTGCCTGGCGCCGCGACCTGCTGACCTTCGGCCTCGTGATCGTGCAGGGCGTGATCGACGAATGGACCCAGCCACTCACCGGGCGGCACAACGACGTGTGGGACCTGGTCTTCGATCTTGCCGGAGCCGTCTGTTTTCTGGCCGCGTATCACTTCCTGGCCGCGCGCCACGCCAGCCAATCCGCCACTCCCACCCCGGCCCACGTGTATTGAATCGCGGCCGGCTCGGAATTCTCACAAATTCCGCTACCCGGCTAACCGCGATTCCACTCAAGCGTGAGCACCCATTGGCGGAATTCGCGGTCGAGTTGCTCCCAACTGCTGCCGGGAAATAAGGCCAATAGCGTCGCCGCCCCCTCGGGATCGCGCGGGTGCGCGACGCGAAAGTCGCGATAGAAATCGACCAATACTCCGCGCCGCTGCATGAACAGGCAAGCGTATCGCGCGTAGGCATAGTTCAGCCCCACGTGCTCGCCGCGAAAGTTGGTCTCACCCAACAGGTCGAACAGCGACGCCAGCCGCTCATCGCGCACCGCCCGTTGCAAGCCCGGCAAACGCCAATTCGTCAACCCGTCGATACTCGATTCGTCGCGGCGAATCTGGCTGGCTTCGTGCAGCGAGGCCAGGCCCTCGTTGAACCAGTCGGGCACTTCCGGAAAATCGAAGCTGATCAGGGCGTGCGTCATTTCGTGGACCAGCGTGCCGGCCCCGGTGCCGATGTTCATCACCAGCGTCCGCTCCTGCGGCTTGTAATAGCCGTAGACGCTGATCCCCTCTTCGCCGAACAATTGCCGGGCATAGTGGTTGTAGCTGCGTTCGCCGCTGAATAGCAGCAAAGTGATCGGCCGGTCGGGCGGCGTGCGAAAGTACGCATGCGCCATGGCCCGTTGGGCCGGGCCGACCGTCTTTGTGTACCAGCCGTCCAGTTCGTCCTGCGACATATCGCCGGCCAGCACCCACGGCCGGCGCACAAGGACCTGGCACTCAGGCCCCAGCTTGCCGGCCAGCGTCGCGGCCTCTTGCCGGCAATCGGCCAGCAGTGCCCGAGCAGCCGCGCCGCGCGGTTCGCGCGGCGCCAGCAAATTGCCGCTGTCCGGGTCTTGCCCCCGCACGATGACGTGGTTGGCGGCCGGTGGTCCGGCCGGCTCGGAGTGGGCCCAGTGCGAGAGCCACAGCGAGGCGCTCACGATCGCCAGCGGCCCGACAACCCACAGCGCCCAGCGCATCGTGCTGGCCGGCGGTCGATTGGAGTTTGGTAACAGCATGGGGTGGATCAACGTGCTCGGCGATGCGCGGCAGCGCGGTCCGGCAGCGCCGGCCGCAAATGCTTGGCTCAATCCTACCGCATTCTGGCCGAAAGACGCGCCCACTTCCAAGCGATCACGGGCCGGAAAAACGCGATATCGGCCATCCCTCAGTCGGCCGACGAACGTTTGTGCCCCGTGGCGCGATTGCGCAGCCGGGGACGGCGAACCCATGAGTATCGCTCTCGAAAGACTGCATCTGGCTCCGGGGGCGGAGACGGCTACTTCTTCCCGCTTTTTCCGGCCGCTTTGA
>DATCFX010000082.1:0-3246 GCA_036509275.1 Pirellulales bacterium
CACTTTGCCACAAACCCGACGCTCCGCATCGGACAACCGCACGATATACTTCTTGTTCATGGGAACCTCCTTGTGGACGGAAGGTTCCTCGATTCTCGAACTTTGAGTCAACCCCAATTTCTAGATTTGACGGGGCACTAGAGCAATACCAGATTCAATTAGGAAATGATGGCATTGCCATCGTGGATCCCGCGGAATCGGCCGATTGCGAATGTCGCCTTAAGGCGATCGGACGGGCCTTGCAGGACGCCGGCGCGCTGCCGGTCACGAGGCATAGTTTTGTCTTACCCAATCGCAGCAGATGGACAGTGCCGGTTTTAAGCGGCCTGCTGCAAGATCTGGTTCGGCCCGGCGATCAGGTGCTAATCGTGACGGACGCCGGAAAGGGAATCATCGGCACGGCACTCGTGTGCCCTAATGCCATTGAGGGAATTACTATTTCAAGTTCGTCGGGCACATAGGAGAACCGCCGCAACCGTTGCAGTACCGGTCTGCCGTGTCATAATGCCTGTGTGGCGTGTCGCGCATCGTGCCGCCGGCTTCGGCCCGCGGCCGGGAGGGCCGTATGCCCGCTTGCCGACGTCGGACTGCCCTGGGCTGGGGCCATGTCAATGGCGCCTGTTGGTCGATCGGCACCGCTTTGACCAGCGGCACGCTCGTGGTCTATCTGGCCATCGACCTGGGCGCAGGCAGCGAACACGTCAGCCTGCTGCTGGCGGCTCCGGCCGTGGTTGGGCTGCTGCGGCTGGCGGCCCCCTTGCTGATCCGCGTTGGCGGCGGCCCCAAGCGCACCTGCCTCGCCATGCTGCTCACAGCCTACGTGCTGCTGTTGGCGCTGCCGGCCATCGGCTGGGCCGGCCAGCGTCTCGCGCATCCCGTGGCCGCGCTCATTGCGCTGCTCTGCGTCCACCAACTGTTCGAGTACATCGGCACCGTGGCATTGTGGTCGTGGTTTGCCGACGTGGTGCCGCTGCGCATTCGCGGCCGCTACTTCGCCCGGCGCCAGGTCTGGCAGCTCGCGACCCTGATGCCCGCGCTCTGGGCTAGCGGCGCTTGGGTCGACCACTGGAAAAACACGCACGCCGACGCGCCGCTCGTCGCGTATTTCGTCATGGGCGGCATGGGAGCGGGCTGCCTGCTGCTGTCGCTCGTGCCGTTGGCGCTGATGCCCGAATCGTTCGGCCCCCTGCGCCGCTCACCGCCGGTGGCCTTCACCTGGCCTTCGCTGGTGCGTCCGCTGGCCGACCGCAATTTTCGCCGGCTGCTGGCTTTCGGCTGTTGGTTTTCGTGCTTCAACGGCCTGACGCAAAGCCCGCAGAGCATCTTTCCCAAGTCGGTGTTGGGCATTGGGCTGTTCACCCAGTCGCTGATGCGCACGCTGATGCAAGGCGTGCAGGCCGGCGTCAGCCTGCTGGCCGGCCGGCTGAGCGATCGCTATGGCAATCAGCCGGTGCTCGTGGCCAGCCAGATCGTCGTGGCTTGCGGCCCGCTGTTCTTTCTGGCTGCCTCGCCAGCCGAGCCCGACTGGCTGTTCGGCGCGTTTTTCTGCTGGGGAGCCTACGCCGGCATCAACGTCTGCCTGCCCAACCTGATGCTCAAACTGGCCGACCCCGCCGACCGGTCGCCCTACATTGCCTGCTACTTTGCCGTCACCAGCCTGTGCTATGCCGCCGCCACGGTGGCCGGCGGCTATGCCTTTCCGTGGGCCGCCCGCACCTGGTTCCCCGGCTCGTCTGCTACCCTGGACCTCTATCGCGGCTGCTTTTTCGCCAGCTGGCTGCTGCGCACGCTCGGCATCGTCTGGCTCCTACGCATCCGCGAGCCCGGCGCCTGGACCTGGCGTCCCTCGCTCCCCCCCGGCGCCCGCATCCTCGCCACGCGTCAATAAGGATCGAGTGATGATTTTGCGCTGCGATGCGAGCCGCCGAATCCCTAGCTGCGCTTATTATAATGTGGTCAGACAGACCAAGAGACTTGCTGGTTTCCTCAACGACGAGCTTTCGACGTCGGGGGTGAGCTGACCCGACAATTGACCTCCCAGGCGCTTGGCCTGCGGCAACTGCACTGGTTGGGCATCAAGTGCGTTAGCAACCGATAAACATGATGCGCGACAAAAATAAGAACCGTGCCGGCCGGGGCGACGAAACGCAGACGCTGGTGGGCGAGATCCATCGGGCGGCGCGGCCGCTGGTGCTGGTGGTCACCGGCGGCGGCAGCGGGGCGATTGCGGCGCTGCTGGAAAGGGCCGGCGCGTCGCGGACGGTGCTGGAAGCGACCGTGCCGTATGCGCCGCTGGCGCTCGCGCGCTGGCTGGGGGCCACGCCCGAGCAGGCCTGCGCGCCACGCACGGCCCGGGCGATGGCGATGGTCGCATATCATCGGGCGCGGGGCTACCTGACTGGACAGGAGGCTACGCCCGTTGGGTTGGCGTGTACGGCGAGTTTGGCCACCGATCGGCCGAAGCGCGGCGAGCATCGGCTGTTCGTCGCGTTGCAGAGCGGCTCGAGCACGTGCGAGTGGTCGCTGATCTTGGCCAAGGGACGCCGCAGCCGCCAGGAGGAAGAGACTTTGGCCACCGGCGTGCTGCTCAACGCGGCCGCCGAAGCCTGCGGCATTCAGCCCCGAATCGCGCTCGACCTATTCGCCGGTGAGCGTCTGGACGGGCGACGATGCGAGGCACCGGCCGGCTGGCGGCAATTGCTGGCAGGCGAGATCGATGCGGCAGATGCCGAGGGCCATGTGCTCGAGCCGGACAACAGTGCTGGCCGGGCGATGTTTCCCGGCGCGTTCAATCCGCTGCACGATGGCCACCGGCGAATGGCCGAGTTTGCGGCCGCGCGGCTGGGGATGCCGGTCGAGATCGAGCTGTCGATCACCAACGTCGATAAGCCGCCGCTGGATTTTTTGGAAATGCGCGATCGGGCCGGACAATTCACCGGCCCGCGGTTGTGGTTCACCAATGCTGACACGTTCGTGAAGAAATCCCGCATCTTCCCCGGTTCGACTTTTATTGTGGGCGTCGACACACTCGAGCGGATTGCCAAGCCAGCTTACTACGGCGGCGAAACGGCCAAACGCGATGCGGCCGTGGCCGAAATCGCCGGCCGCGGCTGCCGGTTCCTGGTCTTTGGACGCTATCGCTGCAACAGCTTTTATTCGCTGACGACGATCGAGTTGCCCGCGGCGCTGGCCGCCATCAGCGTCGAGATTCCCGAGGCCGAGTTTCGGCAGGATATCTCTTCGACG
>DATCFX010000083.1:0-2060 GCA_036509275.1 Pirellulales bacterium
CACCTCAATCAGCCGCCCGTGAATTCGGTGCCCGGCCCGCAAGCGGTCGTGAAGGGCACGATGCTCACGTTCGATGCCGCCAACAACAACCAGATTGTGATCAGCGATCCCGACGCGATCGGGGCCACCGACCAGGAGAACGTAGGCGTGACCGCCCAAAACGGCTCGCTCGCCGCCGCCGATAATTCGGGCGCCGTTGTCACCGGCACCCCCGACGGTACTGGGTTGACGATCCTGGGGACCTTGAGCCAGATCAACGCGGCACTCAACGGCCTGGTCTTTACGCCGGACAACAACTACAGCGGCGCCGCGCGGATCACGATTGACACCAACGACGGTGGCCACGACGGCTATACCTACTCCGGTGGGCAGTACATTGCGGCTCAAGAGCTAACCACGGACACGACGATTCCGATCACGGTCGACGCGAACAGCCCGTTCGTAACCTTTGCCAGCGCACCCACTACCTTGTACATCACCGGCAGCGGCGGCAACGACAACTTTTCCGTCTCGTTTTCCAACAGCACGACCTTCCTCGTGACGTTCAACGGGCTGACGCAGATGGACTCGACCGTGGCCAACAGCAGCGGCCTGAACGTGTACACCTCCGTGAATTATGTCAGTCACGGCGGCTTGGCCACGGCGACCATCAGCGGCAACGGCCAACCGGTCACGGCCAACCTCTATGCCGGCTCGTTCCAATACAGTGGTACCGGCTACCTGGTCACTGGAACCGGCATTGGGACCGGGTTGTTCGTGGGCAATTCCACGGACACGGCCAACGAAACCGGCAGTTCGAACGCCGTCAATACCCTGACCGCGACACCGACCATGGCCAAGCTGAGTGGCAGCGGTTATCAGAATACGGCAACCGGCTTCGGACACGTGGTGGCCAATTCGAACTACAGCGGCGACGTGGCCAACCTGTCGGACACCGGCGGCACCAACACGTTCACCACCACAACCTCGTCGGCCACCGCCAGCTCCGCCACCTTCGCGGGCTCGGGCTTCAACATCACCACCAATTATTTCCACAAGGTCACGGCCACGGCCGGCGGCGGCGGCAACGACTCGGCGGGATTGTACGGACTGTCGGGCGCCAGCAACGTGTTCACCGCCACGCCCACCACGGCCAGCATGCAGGGCAGCGGCTACACCTATACCGTCAACGGCTTCAAGCAAGTGCAGGCTTATAGCGGTGCCACGGCCACGTTGAGCACCACGGGCGGCACCAACACGTTGACGGCCTTCCCCTCCTATACCACGCTCAGCGGGGCAAATTACAGCATCACCGCGCATAACTTCGGGCAGGTCAACGCCCAATCCGCCGCCTCGGCCAACGACACGGCCACGCTCAACGATCCGTCGGGCAAGGGTAACTTCACCGCCTACTCGACCTACGCCTATCTGACCGCCTCGGGCAATACCAACCAGGTCACCGGCTTCAAAAACGTGATCGTGGTCGGCGTGAGCGGCGGCACCGGCACCGCCAATTTGTACGACTCCACCTCGGGCAGCGACACGCTCACCTTCAACAACACCGTGGGCGGCGTGCAAAGCAGCCTGGCGACGCTAGTCGGGGCCGGCTTTAACTACTCGATCAACTTCGGCTTCAAGACGTTCAACGTCAACGGCAGCACGACCGGCAACGACGTGGCAAACGTGTTCGATTCGTCCGGCAACGACGTCTTGTTCGCCGCCGGTGATCAATTCCAGCTCACGTATCCGAGCCTGGCGCTGAACCTTACCAATTACAAGACGGTCAACGCCAAGTCGATCAACGGCGGCAGCGATTCCGCCACGGTCCGCTCGATCGACTACGCCTTGAACGCCACCGGCAATTGGGTCAACAAGTAATCGGCCGCAGCCCGGCCAGTAGCGGAATTCATAAGAATTCCGACAGAGCCGGCCAGTAGCGGAATTCGTGAGAATTCCGCCAGCAGTGCGCCGGCGGAAGCCGCACGGCTCCCGCGACCAGTTCAACGGAACAGCCGAAAACGCCGCGGCCGCTCGGCGACGGGCGCCGCGGCGGCCGGCTGAGCCGGCGCTGCCAACGGCGG
>DATCFX010000084.1:0-1334 GCA_036509275.1 Pirellulales bacterium
GCTTTTCCAGCGCGGCGGTGAAGTGATCGAGATAGGCTTTGCGCGACGTGCCCATTTCGGTCGGCAGGTTCACGATCCAGCCCAAGCCGCGGCCCGAGCCGGTTTCGTCCGCCCGGCCGCTGCCCGGATAAAACGGCCAGCGATGGATCGAGAGGAAGCCGACTTGCCCGTCTTCCCAGAACGTGTTTTGCGTGCCGTTGCCGTGGTGTACGTCCCAGTCGACGATGAGCACGCGATCCAACGCATGCTCGCGCACGGCGGCCCGCGCGCCCAGGGCAATGTGATTGAACAAACAAAAACCCATCGCTGCGTTGCGCAGGGCATGATGCCCTGGCGGCCGCACGAGGCACAGCGCCTGGCGATCGGCGCCGCCGAGCACTTGCCCCACCGCGTCGATCACGGCCCCGGTCGCGTGTCGGGCCACCCGATCCGATTGCGGACTCATGACCGTATCGGCTTCGATCCGGCCGCCGCCGCGCCGGGCAAACGCCGCCACGCTGGCGACATAATCCGCATCGTGTACCCAGCACAGTTGCCGCTCCGTGGCCGGCTGCCAGGTAGGCCGGCGGCAGCGATCCGCCAAGCCGGTGCGCGTCAGATGGGCCGTCACCTGCCGCAAACGCTCCGCCCGCTCCGGATGCTTGCCCGTATCGTGTTCGAGGAACAGCGGATCGGAATACAGCAGGGTCATCAAGGAAACGATGAAGGATGAATGCGGAATGATGAATGACGAGGCCAAGGCCGCTGGAATGCGGCGGGGCCTGAAACGCGCGCTTTGGTTATGGCGAACCGCAGCGGGAGTGTCAATTTAGCAACGCCCCTGCTGCAGCCGCCCGATTAACGTGCGCCGCGCAGCGGGTTGGCGATCCCGAACGAATGCCGGTCGCCGAAGAGCGGATTGCGCCGCGGGGCTGGAGCAGGTGCAGGCGGCGATGCAGGCGGCGATAAGGCCGACTGTGCTGCCGGCGGCAGCAATTCCGCAGGCTTCCATTCGGCAGTCGTGGCGGCCGGCGGTAGGATGGGCGATGCCGGCTCCGCTTGGTCAGTGTTTGCCGCCGATGGGTCGTGCAACGCTTGCAACCGATCGGCCAGAGGGCCGGCGACGCGCGAAGGCATCGACGCTGTTGCTAGCGGTCTGTGCCCCAGCGGGCCGGGCAAAGCGTCCACGGTGGCCACGACCGGCTGAATGAATCCTGCCGGCTGCTGGGCGCGAACGGCGCTGAGCGTGGCCCCCGCACAGATGGTCAACACGCCCGCGGCCACGGCCCCTCGAAAACGCATGGTTTTCTCCTCGAATGCACCGGCTGCCTGGCGGCCTGAAAGATCGCTGCCGC
>DATCFX010000085.1:0-8722 GCA_036509275.1 Pirellulales bacterium
CACTTTGCCACAAACCCGACGCTCCGCATCGGACAACCGCACGATATACTTCTTGTTCATGGGAACCTCCTTGTGGACGGAAGGTTCCTCGATTCTCGAACTTTGAATCAACCCCAATTTCTAGATTTGACGGGGCACTAGCGGCTTTTACGCGGCTTTCTGCCCCACCCCCGCTATACTGCCCGTATGGACGAGAAAGCCCACGGATACCAATCCTCCAGCAGCGAACGTCGGCGATTTCTTGGCTGGGATTTGGCCGACTGGCTGATCGTCCTGGGAACGTATGGGATGCTGATGCTAGTGGTCCGTCCCTGGCAGGAGGGCCGAGCCTTGCACAGTCGGGATCTATCCATCTTCACGGCCTGCTGTGCGGTCACGGTCCTTGCCAGGTGGCTCCGGGTTGCAATCCATCGCTCGGATCGTTGACGCGCTGCAAGGGCGCCTTCCCCCAGCAACACAGACTTTCAGACACTACCCCCCAGAGCAAGCGGAACGGGGGAGAAAAGCCGGGAAAAGAATCTTCCAGGTAGGCCCGAACAGTCTGCCTGTCTTCTCCTGCCTGTCTGCTGGCGCGGTGTTGTGGAGTCATCTGCCCGGACGTGCCGAACTGTAAATGGGGCCAAGTGAAACCGCTAGAAGCTCACGGACCGACGGTCCGCATGGGTTTTGCCTTAGTCGAGCGGTTCACCCGACGCTCCCCTGGAGGACCCCCGCCCGATGCCTGCTTCTCCCGCGGACGCCCGAGTCATTTTTTCGGTGGATGTCGACGCTGGATATCCGGCCAGCGACCTGCTCGGCTTGCAACAACTGGACGCGGCGGCCGGTCGGCTCCTGGATATGTTTCGCCGCCGCCAATTGCGGGCCACCTGGGCATTGGGACATTTGGCCGCCAGCAGCCTTGCCCGGCGCTTGGTCGATGCCGGTCATGAGGTGGGCATATTGGGTGAAGCCGCCTGGATGGGACCCGAGGTCGCGCGCAAACGGTGCGCCGCCGAATTGGCCAGCCACACCGCGGCGCTCATCGCAGCCGGTGCCCAGGTGACGAGCCTGCTCATCCATCATGGCCCCGCGGCGTTGCCGCTGGATTTGTTGGCGAAGCACGACATCCGTGCGGTGCGGCCGGCGCCGTTAATCTCGCCACCAACGAGCGGTTGGCAGCAACGACTGATTGGCTTGGCGCAGTCGCAGCGGCGCGAAGTGCCGGCGCGGGCTCTGCGGCATGGCGTCTGGGAATTGGCCAGCGGACCGAGCCTGCCCAGTCCCACGCTGCGCAAGACCTGGCGGTCGCTCGCGCGGACCAGTGGCGGCCCGCTGTCTTTGACCATTGATCTGCCGCGCTTGGCCACCGGCGCCGAGCAAGGTTGGGCCGCGATCGAGAGCATCGTCGCGCGCGCGGGCGAATTGCGCGACGCCGAGCAGTTGCACGTGCAGACGATGGCTCAGTGGCTGGCCGCAACCAATCCGAGTTCGCAGCGGCAGCCGGCCCGTTCGATTCTAGGCCGCGCGGCATAGGCCAGCGCGCCTGACGGTTCGCCGCGGTCGCACGACGCATCGGGTGCTGAGCGCCGGTTGCATGGCTGGCGCCGTTCGCGGCGCTAGCGCTGTTCGCGCAGCGTCGTCCAGCTCATGAACGTGAGAGCCAGGGCGCAAATCACGAAGCCGATGTCCATCGCCGAGCTGGCTTTGCGAAACGGGAAGCCGGTGCCCAGATCGAGCCCAAAGATCAACAGCAGGAACAGGCCGACGATTAAGCCGAGAATCGCAAAAGCTTTGGGCATCGAGAACTTCCATCAGGCCAGGCCGGCAAACGGTCATGCGCCGGTGCCGCGCATGCGGCCGACAACACTGGGATCGACCGAAAAATAACTTCTTCGCCACCCTCGCCCCCGGGCGGGAGACGCCAGGGCGAGCGGTTGAAAAAAACCGAAGCCATTTTTCGGTCGATCCCTTGGCCAGGCGATACATTCCCGGCCCGCTTGTTGCTGGTCTAGTATAGTCGCCCCATTCGGGGTGTCACGGGGGCAGTTCTCCGGCCGCCCGAATTCCCTCGCCGGGGCCGGAAGCCGGTCGTCGGGCCGTCCCTGGACCGCTATGATTGGGTCTGGCCGTGCGGCCGGCTGGGATCACGACCAGAACATCGAATCTCTTTGCGGATCGGGGAGCACGGATCATGCCACTGGCCAGGATGCTGATCGGATCGGCCTGTTTGTGGGCTTTGCTGGCCGGGCCGGCCCAAGCCCACTTTGTCTGGATCGGCGTGGGACGGTTCCAGCCGATCGCCGAGGTCTGGTTCAGCGAGCAGCCCGAGCCGGGCGACCCGCAGTTGCTGGATCGCATCCGGCAGACGCAGGCCTGGGTCCGCACGCCCGATGGCCGGCAGCAGCCGCTGAAGCTCGAAATGTCGCAAAACCAGGTCGAGCCGGCGCTGGTGGCCACGCTGCCGGCTGCCGCTCCGCGCAGCATCGAGGCGGTCTGCCGCTACGGGGTGTTCAAACGTGGCGACAAGCCGCGGCTGCTGACCTACTACGCCAAGCACCTGGACCTGCATCGGGCCCAGCCGCCATCCGCCGATCCCAAGCTGGCCGCCCTCCGCCGCTCGCGGGCGCTGGAGTTGGACATCGAGCCACGCCCCACGACAACGGGCATGGCCTTCCACGTCTGGTGGCAAGATCAACCGGCGGCCGGCGTCGAGGTGACCTTCTATTCCGGCGACGCCCCGCCGCAAGCGGCCACGACCGATGCCCACGGCCGCGTCGAGTGGAATAAGTCGCTGGCCCGGCTAGCAGTGCGGGCCGGACTGGTCGAGCCGGAGCGCCGCGGCAATCTGCAGGGCCAGGCCTATGACGGCGCACTGCACTATTCCACTTTGACCATGACCGGCGAGGGCGAAGCAGTGCGGCAGGCGTCGGCCGCCGAACCGATCGCCGCGCTCGACGCGCCGGAAGTCCTCAAGCGGGCGCGCGAGGCCCGCGGCGTGTGGCGCGACTTTCCCGGCTTTCGCGCACGGCTGGAAGTCGAGCTGACCGGCTACACGAGCCAGGGCGACCTGGTCGTGACGCCCGACGGGCAAATCCAGTTGCAGGGTTTTGCGCCCGGCGGAGATCTCAAACAGGCGGAAGGCTATTTGGATTCGCTAGTGCAGCATCGGCTGGCCGATACGGGCGCGGACGAGAACGTCGAATTCGTGACGGAAAACGAGTCGCATCCGCTAGGCCGCATGCTGCGTTTCAAAGGCGACGAGCAACTGCAGAGCACGTATCGCGTACGCGGCGACGTGATTACCCAAGTCAACCGCGAGATGGGCGACATGCGCTTCAGCATCGCCGTGCTCGAGGTCCATCGCACGCCCGACCAGAAGAACCTGCCGCAGGTGTTCACCGTCAGCTTTTGGAAAAAGGCCAGCGGCGAACTGGAACGCACCGAGACGCACGTGAATCAGTGGCTGCGGGTCGGACGGTTCGACTTGCCGCGGAAGATTGTGCAGTTGCGGGCCACCAACGGCGGCACCACCGTGATGGAGTTGACCCTCAGCGAGCATCAGCTTGGCACGGCCGCCACGGCGCCCAAGCTCATCCCCGGCAAATGACGCAAAACACCTCCGAGCGGCTGCGCGAGCAGATGCCGGTCGCCCGGCGCTGGGCCTACTTTGACCATGCGGCCGTGGCTCCCATGCCGCAAGCCGCGCACGACGCCCTGGCCGAGTGGCTGGCCGACGTTGTGGAGAATGGCGACGTCCACTGGCCCCGCTGGTCGGAGCGCCTGGAACAGGTGCGGCAGCGCGCCGCACAATTCATTGGCGCCCAGCCGGCCGAAATCGCCCTGGTGCGCAACACCACCGAAGGCATCAACCTCGTTGCCGAAGGTTTTCCCTGGCAGCCCGGCGATAACGTGGTGACCCTGGCCGATGAGTTCCCCTCGAACCTGTATCCCTGGATGCAACTCCAGCGGTTGGGAGTGGAAACTCGCCGGGTGGCCGTGACCGCGGCCAAGCCCGACCTGTCGGCCGTGGTGGCCGCCTGCGACAGCCGCACGCGGCTGGTGAGCATCAGTTGGGTCGGCTACGCCAGCGGCTGGCGGCATGATCTGGCCGAATTGTGCGAACTGGCCCACGGCCGCGGGGCGCTGCTGTTTGTCGATGCGATCCAGGGCCTGGGCGTGTTTCCGATCGATGTGCAAGCCACGCCGATCGACTTCCTGGCAGCCGACGGTCATAAGTGGCTGCTGGGACCGGAAGGGGCCGGCGTGTTTTATCTTCGCCGCGAACACCTCGGGCGGCTGCGGCCCGTGGGCGTCGGCTGGAACAGCGTGCGGCAGGGGGCGGATTTCGGCCGCATCGAGTTGGAATTCAAGGACTCGGCCGCCCGCTACGAAGGCGGCACCTACAACGTCGGCGGGCTGGTGGCCTTGGGCGCCAGCCTGGAACTGCTGGCCGCTCTCGGCGCCGAGGCCCTTGCGGCCAGTGTGCTGGAAATCACGGACCTGGCCTGCGCGCGGCTCCAGTCGCTGGGCGCTACGATCTTTTCCTGCCGCCAGGGCGAGCACCGCAGCGGCATCGTCAGCTTCGGGCTGCCGGGCCGCTCGCCCGTCGAACTGCGCAAGCGCTGCCTGGCCGCCGGCGTCGCGCTGAGTTGCCGCGGCGGCCGGCTGCGCATCAGCCCCCACGCCTACAACCAGCCCGCCGACGTCGACCGGCTGATCGCAGTGCTGGCCGGCGCACACCCATAAGCCGAGGCAACTCACGGCCGCACACGCACACTGAGTTCGTGCAACGCGGGGTGGCAGCAGGTAATATGGACAGGGGCCGTCGCGGCTGAAACGTGGCCGGGGGGCCGGTCGGCCGCGAAGTCGCTATTCCGCGTTTCAAAGATCGGTGTGTTCCATCCGATGTTGTCGATTCTAGAGCGACGAGAATTCTTGCGGCAGGCGTGCGCCGGCGCCCTGGGTGGGGCGACGCTGTTGGCGCGCGGCCGCCGGCGAGCTTGGGTCGAACCGCCCACTGCGCCGCCGGCCTATAGCGTGATTCCAGTCGTCGGCGATGGAAACTGGATCTGGACGCAGCCGCCCAGCGATGGCGTGGGGTATCTCGAACCGCGCTCGTACGATCTCGACATCGGCATCGAACTCGAAGGCAGCGGCTCGGCCGTGGACGTCATGAGCACCACCACGGTTCCGGTGGCCTATCCCGAGCAAACGATCGAAAGCGTGCGGATCGAGACCTCGGGCTGCCAGGCCCAGTTGCGCGAGCTGACGCCCGGCGCCGGCCAGTTGTTTCTGGCGGCCGAGGGGCTCGAAAGCGGTCAGGTGGTCAAGGCCGTCGCCCATTATCGGCTGAAATTGTTCAAACAGTATTGGGGCTTCAAGCGCGAGCAGTTTCCCGAGAAACAGGAACTGCCGGCCGACGTGCGCCGCGCCTATCTGCAAGACAGCCCGGGCATTCAAACGCGCATCAAAGCCGTCCGCGCGTTGGCCACCGAGCTGACTCGATCAACGAAGCATCCGTGGGACCGGGCGCGGATCTTTGCCGACTGGGTGCCGAAAAACATTCGACCGCAGATCGGAAGTTATACGAGCGTGGCGACCGCGCTGGAAACGCACCGCGGCGATTGCGAGGAAATGGCCGGCGTGTTCGTCGCGTTGTGCCGCGCGATGAACATTCCCGCGCGGCTGGTGTGGATTCCCAACCATACCTGGGCCGAGTTTTATCTCGTGGACAACGAGAAGCACGGACATTGGATTCCGGCCCACACGGCCTGCTATCCGTGGTTCGGCTGGAACGGCGTCCACGAACTGGTGCTGCAGAAGGGCGATCGCGTGCAAGTGCCCGAGCGGCATCGGCAATTTCGGCTGCTGGAGGATTGGGCGCGTTGGTCGGGCAGCCAACCGCGAGTGCACTACACGGCCGAGTTGAAACCGCTGGCCGCTTCGCCCGGCGGCGACCCCGGCCCCGGCGCGCGCAGCAAGGACGCCAAGGGCGAATGGAAAGTCGTCGGCGATCACGCGCTGAATAAATACGTCCGCCGCTGAAGGCTGCCACCCGGGCTGGCAAGCCCACGGACTGCGGTCCGTGGGGCTTTCGGTTTGCATGTCCGCACTTGACTGGATTAGCATGATGGCGACGGCTCGATCGTGGGCCTCCCCTTCTCGCGAGTCGTTGTGCCATGACTCAGCATTTGCGTCCTTGGGCTCCCAGCCAGTCGCGGCCGTTCGATGTGCGGGCGGCGGCGCATCTGCTGCGCCGCGCGGGTTTCGGGGCTTCGCCGGCCGACATTGCCAAGGCCGTGGACCAGGGGCTGGAAGCCACGGTCGACGGGCTGTTTGATCCGGCGGCCGACGAGGAGGCCGAGTTCGAGCGCACGCTGGCCGCCGTGCAAGACGGCTTTGTCAATTTCGACGACATCAGCTACGTGCAGGGCTGGTGGCTGTACCGCATGCTGCGCACGCGCGTGCCGCTGAAAGAAAAGCTCACGCTCTTCTGGCACGGGCACTTTGCCACCAGCTATCTCAAGGTCGACGACGCGTATCTGATGCACCGCCAGATCCAGATGCTGCGCGCGCTGGGGGCCGGCAGCTTTCGCGACCTGGTGCTGGCTGTTGCCAAAGACCCGGCCATGCTCGTGTATCTCGACGGCGCGAGCAGCGGCAAGGAACATCCCAACGAGAACTTCGCCCGCGAGTTGATGGAGCTGTTCACCTGCGGCATCGGCCATTATGGCGAACAGGATGTGCTGGAAGCGGCCCGGGCCTTCACCGGCTGGTATCGCAACAGCGCCGGGTCCGCCTCATTCAACGCGGACGAGCACGACGCCGGCCGCAAGCAGTTTCTCGGGCTGTCGGGCCGGTTCGACGGGGCCGACATTATCGACATCCTGATGCAGCAGCCGGCGACGCCGCGCTGGATCGCCGGCAAGCTGCTCAATTTTTTCGCCTCGCCCGACCCGGCCGCCGACGTGCTGGACGAAGCGGCCGGGCTGCTGGATCGCACGCAGATGAACATCAAGTGGTTCCTGCGAGAGCTGTTTTTGTCCGACTATTTTTTCTCCAAGGCCTGCTATCGGCAGCAAATCGCCAGCCCGGCGGAGTACGTTGTCGGCACGATCCGCACGCTGAGGGCGCATGTGTCGGGCAGCAACTTGCTGTCGCACATGGAGACGATGGGCCAGACGCTGCTCGAGCCGCCCAACGTCAAAGGCTGGGACGGCCAGCGTAAATGGATCAACTCCAGCACGTGGACCGCGAGGCTGGAGTTTGCCAATTTCTTCGCCATGCTCGACTCTAACTCGCCGGTTGGCGACCGGCTGGACCTGAAATCACTGGTACCCGACGATCTGGCGTGGCGCGAGCCGGGGCTCGCGCGACGAAAGTCGCCCGAGCGGGTCGTGGCTTGGCTGGCCGACGTGTTGCTGCAAGGCGAGCTGGACGATGCCAGCCGATCGAAGCTCGCCACGCTGTTGGTGACCGGCGACGACGGCGAGAATCGCGAGGCCTTTCGCGACGACGCCGACTTTCGCCACCAGCGCATCCGCGCCGTCCTGGCCGCCATGCTGAGTTTGCCTGCCTACCATACATGTTGACCGCACCACACGGGGACTCATCGTCATGTCCAAGCTGGACTTCCGCAACATCGAACAAGACACGGCCCGGTGCGGCGGCCAACCGGTCGTCGGTGGAACCCGCATCCGCGTGGCCACGATATTGACGTGTTACCGACAGGGAATGACCATCGAAGAAATTGTTCAGCAGTACCCGGCGTTGAAGCCGGCTGACGTTCACGATGCCTTGGCCTACGCGTACGACCATCTCGACGAAATCGAGGCCCATTTGGCGGCCGATGACGAGGGCACGGTCAAAGCCCGAAAACCTGGCGAAGCATCCGCGCCATGAAGGCCGCAAAGTTTTTCGCGGACGAAGACGTGTACGCGGCCGTTGCACCGATCCTGCGGAAAGCCGGCTTGGACGCAGTCAATACTTCCGAGGCAGGCCGGTTGGGCGAATCGGACGAATCCCAGCTTGCCTATGCCGCCAGGCACGGACGTGTGCTGGTCACGTTCAATGTGGCCCACTTCGCGGCGCTGCACGCCATGTGGATGGCGCAAGGCCGACACCATTCAGGGATTGTCGTTTCCAGCCAGCGACCCATCGGCGAGCTGCTGCGCCGACTAGTTCATCTGGCCAGCACGCTCGAGGCCGATGCGCTCCAAGATCGGCTCGAATACCTGGGCAGTTGGTGATCCCGCCGCGGACGCGGTGAAAGCGGACGCGGAAGCGATGTTTCCCAGAGCACAGCGGGTACAATCAACCGAGTGGACCGCCGGCAGGAAAATTAAGCTGCGCGGCGGACCGCGGGGATAGACTTGTAGCGGGCACCCGGCCTTTAGACCAAGGAGGCGCTCATGTGTACGCGTCGAGAGTTTTTGGGCCGCGGCACGGCGGGCGTGTCGGCGCTGGCGCTGGGGGGCTCTTTGCCGGGACTGTTGGTCCGGGCGGCTGCGGCGGCTGAAAAGAACGGGCAGTCGGACCGCGTGCTGGTGGTTGTCGAGTTGGCCGGCGGCAACGACGGGCTGAATACGCTCGTGCCGCGGGAAAACGACCTCTATTACAAGAACCGCCCGAAGCTGGCGATTGCCAAGTCGGACGCGATCCGCCTCAACGATGAGTTGGGACTGCATCCCGGCATGCAGCCGCTGGCCGAACTGTTCAAGCGCGGCAAGCTGGCGATCGTACA
>DATCFX010000086.1:0-6166 GCA_036509275.1 Pirellulales bacterium
AGTTTGCCAGCGGCGCTGGCTTTCACGCGATCATCCCAAATCGCCGCATCGTCCGTTTGCCGCTTCCCACTGGTCGCGGCTCGTGGGAGGCCCCGAAGCTTATGCCGAAAGTCTTACTGCCAATTGGAGATGCGACCGAAACGCTGGATACCATGTACCCCGTATTTCGTTTGCCCGAAGACGGCTTCCAGTGCGTCATCGCCGGTCCCGAAGCGCGCCTCTACCACACCGTGATGCACGAAATCCCGCCCGGCGATCCGCCTTGGGATATCACGCGCGAAAGCCCGGGCTACCATTTACGGGCCACCGTCGCGTTCAAGGACGTGGACCCCAGCCAGTATGCCGGGCTATTCGTTTCCGGCGGACGGGCACCCGAGTATCTGCGTTACGACCAAAAGCTGCTGGAGATCACGCGACATTTTTTCGAAGCTGGCAAACCCGTGGCTTGCCTCTGCCACGGGGTCGAGATTCTCACGGCAGCCGGCTGCATCAAGGGCCGGACCGTGACGACGGTCGCCAAGTGTGCCCTCGATGCGGAGCAAGGAGGCGCCAAGTACGTTGACGAACCGCGGGTGATCGATGGCAACCTGGTAACGGCCCGCACCTGGCACGATATCAGCCTGCTGATGCAGACATTCATGCGCATGCTGAAGGGCGCCAGCGGTTAGGCCGGAGTCGGCACCCACCACGGAACACGAGCGAAAGGCGGTCCGCGATGCGATTCACCCGTTTGCGTCTGCTGCTTACCGTCCTGGCCGCTAGCTGCGGCTGGATGCCGACGGTGCCGGTGCTGGGCCAGACGCCGGCGGCCAAGGCGCCGGCTAGCGAAGAGGCGAAGCCGGGATTTGTGCGGCTGCTGCGTGACGGGAAGCACCGGCCGATTGCCTTGCAAACGGCCATCGTCCGCTACACGCGTACGGGGCGCGAAGATGCAAAGCACTACGTCGACCTGGTGGGCGCCGTACACATCGGCGATACGGCGTATTATCGCACCCTCAACGAGCGTTTCGGAAAATACGACGCCCTGCTGTACGAACTGGTTGCCCCGCCCGGCACGCAGATCCCCAAGACCGGGGTCAAAAGCTCGCACCCCGTCGGCCAGCTCCAACAGGGCCTGACCGGCATCCTGGATCTCGATTTTCAGCTCGACCGGATCGATTATCACCGGCCGAACTTCGTACACGCCGACATGTCGCCGGCGGAGTTCAAGAAATCGATGGACGAGCGCAACGAAAGCTTGCTGAGCATGTTCTTTCGCATGCTGGGCTACAGCATTACCCAGCAGGGCAAGCATCCGGAGCAGAGCACCGAAGCCGCACTGTTCTCGGTGTTGTTCGATCCCGATCCCAGCCTGGCGCTCAAGCGAATCCTGGCCCAGCAGTTCGAAGATCTCGAGGGCTCAATGGGCGCCCTGGAAGGTCCGCAAGGTTCGACGATCATCACCGAGCGCAACAAGGTGGCCTTGGCCGTGCTGGCCAGGCAGTTGGCTGCGGGCAAGCAGCGGCTGGGCATTTTTTACGGCGCCGGCCACCTGCCCGACATGGAGCAGCGGCTCGAAAAAGAGTTCGGTCTCAAGCGGCAGAGCACGACCTGGATCACGGCCTGGGACCTGACCGGCCGCGTCCGGCAACGCGCCGGCAAGTAAGGCAGGCCGTCGGCGACCGCAGCCATTAGGATCGACCGAAAAATAACTTCTCCGCAACTCCTCTCCCCTTGCGGCAGAGGGCAGGGTGAGGGGCCGGGAAAAAACGAAGTTATTTTTTGGCCGATCCTTACTTGCCCTTGCTGCGATGCTTGAGAAACCGGCACTCCACCAGCAGGTCGGATAATTCGCAGCCGTTTTCGTGCAGTTGCAGCAGTTCTTCGTGAGCGATCTGCGTGAGCAGCACGCGGTCCTGCGCTAGGGCCTGGCGCAGGTGCTGCTCGGCCGCGCCGAAGTGCTTGAGTTGCATTTCGGCGCGGGCCCGCTCGAGGCTGACCATCGGAAACTGCCAGCCCTCGGCGGGTGCGTCGCTCAGCACTTCGCAAGCCGCCTCGAAGTGGCCCGCCTGCCGATGGATGCGGGCCAGGTACAAGCGGCTGCTCTCGCGGATCGCGCGTTGGATCGCACGCAGGTGGCAGGCATCGCCGTCCTGGGCATGCGCTACGATTTCGCTCATCATCAAGTCGTAGTCGAACTCATGATCGTGAAATTCGCGCCAGAACAGCAAGTCCTGGGCGTGATACTCGAGCGCTTCATCCTGCATGACGCGCTGGAAGTCGCGCTGCGCAGCGTCGAACTCGCCCTTTTCGAAGCGGATGCGGGCCAGATTGAAGCGGGCTGCCATCCGCGTCGGAAATTCCTCGGCCAACGTCCCATAGGTTTCCAGGGCCTTGGTCAGCAGACCGTCGAGCTGTTCGTGCGTGAGGCGTGCGAACACGTCGTTGCGCAGCCGGTGCGAATACGGCACGAGGCCCAAGAAGGGTTTGATGCAGGCCTTGACCGCCGGCCGCTTCTTGAGCCAGGCGGCCAACGGAATCGCCCATCGCGCCACGCGCGGATAGAGCCAGTCGGGCTTCGAGCCGACGCCCAGCGTCGCGACGTGCGGCAGGGCAATGACGTAGCTATAGAGCGCCGATTCGCCGCAGGCATCCAGATGGGCATAAGCCGATGAGTCGGCAAATTGGCGTCGAAAGCCGCTTTGCAGATCCAGCACCTTCGTCATCGAGTAATCATAGTGAAACCAGGTGCGTTGCGGCGAGCGGTTGGGGTAGCGTATGCGCGAAAAGACGGGGTCGACGGCGCGGCGCTCGCGTTGAATCCCGCGCAGCGAGCAGAGCGCCACGAAGTGCATGTAGCGCTCGAGGCACTTTTCGATGCCGAACACCTTGAGAACTTTGCGTTGGCCGTTTTCGGCATAGCGCTGATAGCGCGCGTCCCACTGGTCGACCACTTTCGTCAGCGTCGCCAACTCGTTGCCGGGGCTGTAGGGGACGGCGCCGTCTTCCTCGCCGAGAAACAGCCCTAGTTCGCCCCCCTCCTGGTACACGGCGCACGTGCCTTGGCTGATGGCTTCGATGGCCCGCCCGTTGATCAGCCCGCAGCGATTGACAAACGTGAAGGTGGCCTTGGCCTGCCCCAGGCGGCGGTAGTACTCCTCGGCCGGGATATACCCGTCCAGCAGTTCGATATTGTAGCGCGAGGGCAACTGCGCGATATCGAACAGGTGGCCGCCTTTGGCCCGCGTGTGGTTGAACAACGTGCCGGAGACGAAGACGTCGACCATGCGGCGCTTAAAGGTTTCGCGCTCGGCCTTGGCGCTCACGCCCAGCAGCTTGGGAAACACGAACACCGAGCCGCCGGTGAGCCGCTGCATATCCTGGTGGTCGGCGCGGCCCAGCGTGACCACGGCATCGAACAGCGGCAAATAGTGCCGGCAGTGATGAAAATGCCGATCGAAATCCTGCGTGTGGCAGATCGTGGGAAAGAACGCGTTCTCGATGCCGATCGGCGGCGGATTGTCCTCGACCAGATGGCAGAGAAAGAAGTCCGGACGCCAGCCCGGCGGAAGCCGCTCGATCATCTCTTCGTAGCTGGTCTGATGATCGATGACGATGTCGCTCTTCGACGAATAGCCGACCGTCGTCACGTCAAAGTGCGGCATGGCCCGAATCGCGCCCACGAAATCGTAATCGGGGCAGTGCGGATCGTCGCGGCCTTGCAGCAGGATCCGGATTTGCCGGCGCTTGATGAACTGCCGAATGCCGCGCGCGATGCCGCCCACCTCGGGATCATTGCACACGCGGGCCAGTTGCTCGTCGGCCTCGCCATTGTAGCCCGTGCCCCATAGGCCGAAGGCCGTGTGCAAGATCGCCCGGGGCGACTCCAGGCGTTCCAGCAGCGGCAATCCTTCCTCGTGATTGCCCAGCAGCACCAAGGCCGCACCGCGCAGCTCGTCGCTGCCCGCCTCCAGCGCGGCAGTCGTGTAGTCGCCGGTGTCGAACGCCCGTTCGGCCACTGCATCGTCGTCGCCGATTTGCGGCTGTTCGTCGACCATGGATTGGCTCATCAAACGATCCCTTCCAGACTAAAAGTGTGCCGTGACTTCGTCATGACCATTCGTTTGCGCCCGTGACTCCACAGGCGGCAGCGGCCGTAAGGTGTTGCTCGATAGCATCGGCTAGCACGGCCGCCTGGTGGGCGCGCTGCTCGCGCCGCTCGACGTACAGCAGCTCATCGTGCTCGCGGCGCCGATCGGCATACACCGCGTCGCCCGCCGCTTTGCCCGCGATCAAGTGCAGATGTTCGATGATCACGTCACTCAGATAAACGGCCCGCGCGTGGCCCAGCCGCGCCAGCCGCTGAAACACGTCGTGCAAATGGGTATCGATGTACTCGCGGTAATAGCCGGCGGGACAGACGCCGCCCAACAGGTTGCAAGCCGTGCGGGATAGAAACGGGTGAGCCGGCGCGCCGCTGCACAGGTCGTTGCCCCAGACCAGCGCGATCTCATCGGAAAAACTCGCGAACGCCGCCAGCACCGCGGCATCCCAGCCGGGCGTGCGAAACACAATGTCGTCGTTGGCCAGCATCAGGTAGCGTCCTTGGCAGGCGGCATAGCAGGTGCGCGTGATCGCTCCCATCGTGCCCCGCCGCCCAAGTAGCTTCACCAGGCGCAGGCCGGAAAATTCCACGGCGTGGGACTGGGCGTCATCCTCGTCGACATACAGCACGACCTCGAGCGACTCTGGCCGCCAGGCCGTAGCCACCAGCGACGTCAATGCGCGCGTGAGTTGCGGCACCCGCTTCCGCGTCGGCAAGATCAGGCTGATATCAATCACGATACGCACACCCGGCACGCAGTCGAAGACGCCACCACCAAGCCAGCTTGGACCCTGTTGGCGGCGGATTGTAATGACCCGGCGCTAAATGCACAACACGGCTGTGGCGATCGACGTTCTGCCATTGTGCCGGGCTGCTCGATGCAGTAAGAATCGTCGCACGCCCAGTAGCCGCTCGGCCGCCGGCCACGCGCTCGCGCCGATCAGCTAGCAGCCGTGCTGGCCCGGCGCTTCGGTTCCGTCACGAACCATCTCGCACGAGCTGACAGCCATGATTGGCGGACCTGCGATCGCCCGCCAGAATCGGCAACTCGCCTCCAGCCCGTTGGATCTTATCTTCCGCCGCGTGCCCACTGGCCGCGTGGATCTCACGTTTGTGCTGCTCGACTGGTCATGTCGAGAAAGCTATCACTTTCTCGATTACCTGAATGACCAGACTGCCCCGCGGGCCACGTACGAGATCATCTGGATCGAATACTACGCGCGCCGCGCGGCCGAGTTGATCAGGCGACTGGAGCACGCCCGGACTGCGAGCCGGCATCCGGACGTCGACACGTACGTCGCGCTCGGCATGCCCCCGGACGTGTATTATCACAAGCACCTGATGTACAATTTGGGCATCTCCCTGGCCGCCGGCCGAATCGTCTGTTTTTGCGATTCCGACGCGCTGGCCCAGCCGAATCTGGTCGAGTCGATCGTCGAGCAATTCGACGCCGATCCGAACCTGGTGCTGCACTTGGACGAAGTGCGCAATCACGACCGGCGATACTATCCCTTCAATTACCCGCCGCTGGACGAAGTGGTCGGCTACGGCTGCCTGAACTGGGTCAATGGCCGGCCGGCCGGGCTGCTGGACACCGCCGATCCGCTGCATACCCGCAACTACGGCGCGTGCATGTGTGCCTTGCGCAGCGATCTTCTGGCCATCGGCGGGGCGGACATGCACCGCGATTACTTGGGCCATATTTGCGGGCCCTACGAGATGACCTTTCGCCTGGTCAATGCCGGCCGGCGCGAGTTGTGGCATCCCAGCCAATGGCTGTATCACGTGTGGCATCCCGGCCAGGCCGGCGACCAGAATTACGCCGGGCCGCACGATGGTGCCCAAATGTCGAGCCGGGCACTTGAGGCCAGGCGTTCGGGCCGGATCCTGCCGACGGAAGAAAACCCAGCCATCGCCCGCGTGCGAACAGACCCCGACGATTGGGTTCCCACGACGCTGGGCGACCTGCTCGACACCGACACGCTTGCCAGTTGGCAGCCGCAGAGTCTCGAGCGCCGCAGCCGCAGCTATCGGCTCGGTGACGGCCGGATTCGCGTCCTGGAAACCGTCGCTTCGCCGGCG
>DATCFX010000087.1:0-4265 GCA_036509275.1 Pirellulales bacterium
CGCCGGCCGATTTCGCCGCCAAGGGGGCCGAACTGGAGAAACTGCTCGGCCGCGCCCCCTCGACGCGCGAGATCCTCTCGTACCTCATGTTTCCGCGCGTGGCCACCGACTACATCGCGCATGAACAAAAGTACGGCGACACCAGCGTGCTGCCCACGCCGCTGTTTTTGTACGGGCCGCAGACGGGCGACGAAACCAACGTCGACATCGAACGCGGCAAGCGGCTGATCATCAAGTTCCTGACGATCGGCGACCCGCAGCCCGACGGGCGGCGGACCGTGTTTTTCGAACTCAACGGCCAGCCGCGGCAGGTGGCCGTGCTAGATAGGGCGGTCGAAGGCGTCGTCAGCCAGCGGCCCAAAGCCGATCCGCAAGACCCGCTGCAAGTGGCCGCGCCGATGCCGGGCGTGGTGGTCACCGTGGCCGTGCAGGAAGGCGACACGGTCGCCACGGGCCAGAAGCTCGTGAGCATGGAAGCCATGAAGATGGAAACCACGCTCTACGCCGACCGCGACGCCAAAGTGGCGCAGGTCTTAGTGCGGCCCGGCGTGCAGGTCGATACAGGCGATTTGCTCGTCAAGCTGGCCGAGGGAGAAAAATGATGAAGTAGGAATGATGAATGATGAATGGAGGAGCTGTCGCCAGTCCGTTTCCCTATCCATCCTTCATACTTCCCACTTCATCATTTCCTTCACTACGATTTCTTCAGCTTTTCGACCTCTTCGGTCACGGTCGCCATCTCGCGCTCCAGTCGCGAAACTTCGTCGGGCTCGTCGGTCTGTTTTTTGGCGCCGGCCAGTTGCTGCCGCAGTTTTTGCAGCCGCTGGTTCAGCACGTCGATGCGATGTTTGACTTTTTTGTCCATGCGCCGAACTGGATTTCAAATTGTGGGTCAATGTTCTTCCGTAGCCCAGGCGTTTACGCCTGGGAACCGGGGCTTACACGTGCCACGCGGGGGCTTTAGCCCCTGAAGGGGCCGGGAACGTTTTGGGGCCGCTTTGCGACCCAGGCATGAATGCCTGGGCTACGGAAAGCGATCATAGCGCTGACAGTTTGTTCGTAAAAAATCCGTGGTATCCGTGCCATCCGTGGTCAGAATTCGTTGCCGCCGTTATTCGGTTGCCGCGTTGGCCGCGGCCGGCTTGGGCGTGTGCGGCAGGTCCTTGAGCACGCCGGAGATGCAGACCAGCAGCACCGCCATCAGCAGGTTCACCGACAGCCAGAAGCGGGCGTTTTCGCGCAGTTTGTGCGCCGCGCGGCCGCGGCCGGCGAGCATGCTGGCCAGGCCAAAGATCAAAATGGCCAGGATGAACTTGATGCCGAACAGCATGTGATACGTCTTCCCCAGGACGTAGAGCCGCTCCATGCGCACGATATTGAACAGGCCGCTGATCAGCAAAAACGCAATGGCGACAGCCACGATCTTCGACCAACGCATGCGGACCGCCTCGAGCAATGCCGCCCGCGGCTCAGCGCCGAGCGTGGCCGCCGCAGGCAACAGCGCGAAGCGGGCAAACACAGCACCGCCGACGGCGGTAATCGCCGCTAGGATGTGCAGCCAGCGAAACAGTAGTCCAAGATAATCGACGTTCACGCGCGACCTCGACATGGGTGCAAACGGCCTTGATTCTTATGCCAGTCAGGCAGTGCTCGATCGTAGGCAGCAACCGCCCGTTTGTCCAGGAAGGACACCTCATGTAGCGGAAGTCGTGAGACTTCCGGGCGGATCCAGGAAGGGCACCTCCTGTAGCGGAAGTCGTGAGACTTCCGGATGGATCCGCCGGCGATTTCCGCGGCGTTCTCACGCATCCCGCCACGGGCGGCGTAGCGCTCATTCTGCAGAAAACCGGTGCCCGCAGGCCCGGCAACGATAGATGCGCATACCGAACAGCGACCAGATTCGGTGCCACCATTTGCCCCGCGTACGCACCAAATTGGTACTTGAGCAACTCGGGCATTTCAACCCGGTCGGAACCGTGGGGGCCGGTGCATGACGCTTCCTCATGTCGCCCTTTCATCTGCCCGCGGGCGCAAGAAAAAGCCGCGTCTAGGATGACCTGGGCGCGGCCTGAAGTCCTATAGTCCGTCTTACCGGACTGGACCCTTTCAGCTTAGGCTTAATCGCGGTCGGTTACAAGCGCCGGCCATCGAAAAAAATCCAGTGGACCGCAAATCAATCGTCCGAATGTGAAGGTTTGTCGATCGCGCTGCCTTCGCCTGCCGCCAACCACTCGTCGACCAGCCGCAAGCCGGTCTGCTTGTCGACGAATAAACCATCCAACTGCGCGTCGCGCAACTGCTTCAAGAGCACGGCATATCTTCTGCCGCGCCGTACGCCGTGGGTTACCAAGTCGTCGCCGGTGACCAACGGCGGCGGATCGAGCTCGTCGCGCGGCAGTGCCAGCCTGGTGCGACAAAAAATCGCACCCTCCGGCGAGCCGCCGGTAGCCTTGGCTCGGGCTTCGGCCAGCGCGGCCAGATCCGGCCCTCCGGCTGTGGCCAGCAGCCGCTGCACCTGCGACCACGGCTTGCCGCTGGCATCGGCCAATTCGTGCGCGTGCCGCACGAGCCATGCGGCCCGATCACTCTCGTGGTTCGACAGCCGCCATCGTCTGGCCACGTCGCGGACGCAGACTTCCGGCCGCTCGACCGCGTGCAAGGCGGCCGCCAGGGACAAGGGAAACGTCGGTTCGGCCAGTTCGCCGAACACCGCCAGCGTCACGGCCCACGCTTCCAGGCCCTCAATCCGTCGACCGCTGACAGCCGCGGCAGCCAACTCGGGCAGCAGCACGTCGAGCAGTCCGGTGTCGCGCAGCATCGCCAGGCCCGACATGCGCCGCGGGAGCACCAGCAGCATCCGCATCTCTTGCCCGATCCGCTCGGGACTGACAATGGTGACCTGCGGGGCCATCTCCCGGATCGCGGCGGCGGTCGGTTCATCCAGGCGAAAGCCAAAAGTGGCGGCCATGCGCACGGCTCGCAACAAGCGCAGCTTGTCTTCCGAAAAGCGGGCGCGCGGATCGCCGATGGCCCGCACCACCCCGCGATTGAGATCCTCGACGCCGTGGACAAAATCGATCACGCGCTCGTCCCGCGGATCGAGAAACAGCCCGTTAATGGTAAAGTCGCGTCGCTGGGCGTCTTCTTCCGGCGTGCTGAAGGCGACCGCATCCGGATGGCGGCCGTCGCTGTAGGTTGCATCGCGGCGAAAGGTGGTAACCTCGACGGTGCCGGTTCCCGGCGGGCCGATGACCGCCACGACGCCGAACGCCGCGCCGATTTCCAGCGTTTTGCGCGTGCCGAACACCCGGCGGATCTCGGGCGGCGTGGCGCTGGTGGCCACGTCGTAGTCTTTGGGCGTGCGCTCGAGCAGATGATCGCGGACGCAGCCGCCGGCCCAATACGCCGTGTGGCCGGCCGCGCGCAATTGTCCGACCACTTGCACCGCAAATTCGCGCTGCTTTTGGGGGTCAAACGTCGCCATGCGGCCGCCAAGCTGTTCTTTGTCCGGTGCCGATGCGACTTGCAAACTCTGGGCCAGCCCCCAGGGCGTAAGCCGGAAAGTCGCTGCCTGCACGAAATATACGCCGCCCGCTCGGATCGGGTAAGACGGTGGGGACTGGCCTCACATTGGGGCGTTCGATACGCTAGGATTGCCGAGTTCCGCGATTGCAGCCGTTTCTTCATTGAACTGCGAAGGTTTTTCATGGCTGCCGATAAGGTGCCCTTGGAAGTGGATTGTCGAGCGGTCAAGCAGCGGCTCGATGCCGGCCAGCCGCTGGTGCTGCTCGATTGCCGCGAGCCGGACGAGCACGAAATTGTGCGGCTCGCCGCGGCACGCCTGCTGCCGATGAGCCAACTGATGACGCGCGTGGGCGAGTTGGACGATGCTCGCGACCAGCCGTTGGTCGTGTTTTGCCATCACGGCGGCCGGAGCATGCGCGTGGCCACCTGGCTCCGGCAGCAAGGCTTCGACCAGGCCCAAAGTATGTCGGGCGGGATCGACCGCTGGGCCGAAGAAATCGACCAGACTTTGGCCCGGTATTAAATTCGACGCTTCAGCCCGGCTTGAAATCGCCAGCCGGTGGGCTATAAAAACACTTCGGCCCATTGGCTGTCCGCGGCGCGCTAGGTGCTGGGGGCGGCTGGCGGTTCGACACCTGCCCGGGTGGCGGAATTGGCAGACGCGCAAGCCTCAGGAGCTTGTTGGAGCAATCCAGTGGGGGTTCGAGTCCCCCCTTCCGCACCATAATTAAAGCCTTTAT
>DATCFX010000088.1:0-5265 GCA_036509275.1 Pirellulales bacterium
GAACCATTGCGCATCGAACTGTCCTGCCTGCCCGGCAGTCGGGCGCAAGGGCTGGATGGTGCCGCCGTTGATTGTTATTCCGCCGGAATTAAAATTGTTCCCCGCTTGTCCCACGACGTTCAGCGCGCCGCTATTGGACTGCGTTTGGTAGAACTGGTTGAGATTCTCGCGATTGTCGCGCGACTGGTCCGGTTGCGGCGCATGCTGCACGGCCCGGGCGTTTTGTTGCGCCTCGCGCAGCGTGTACATGTTGTGCGTCGCCGCGGAATCGAAGCTCGCGTTTCCCTTGTGAACGGGATTCGATGAGCGGTATTCGTTGATCGATGATTCCAAGTTGCCGACATTGCTGCTGGCTCGGATCTTCGAGAACTTGTCGGCACTGAGCATCGTTTGCGACAGCCGCTCGGTCATTTTCGTCAGATACGAAAGCGTGCCGGCCTGCAAGTCGGCCTCTTCCCGAACTTCGCGCATCGTGCCGCCGAAGCTGAACCAGCGGAACTCGGCCGGCAGATACAGCCGGACGTTGCTCAGTTCCACATTCACGTTCAACGTGTGGATCAGCGGAAAGTCGACGCGCGCCAACACGCCCGGCGCAGGCAGCGTGCCCCCGTAGGTCAACGTCAGTGCATAATCGAGATCGCCAGCCGCGGTCTTGATCAGCGGAATGCGCACGTGGCTTTCCGGCTGGCCCGGCGACCGCGTGGGCTTGGTCGGCTCACCGGCGATCACTGCTGTCCAGAGTTCGGCTCCCGCGGGCAGCTCGATCTCGAGGAATTGCTCGGTCGAATTATAAAGTCGATAAACCTGGACGCCCCGATACGCGCCGTGGGCATCGACCACCAGGTCGGTTTCGGCCAGGCCGATCCGTGCTCCGACCGTTTCCACCGCGGCCTGGTCGCGCGAGCGGTAGGTCAACCGCGGGCTGGCGGCATCCGGCCGAACGCGATAGGCCTGCGTGTTGCCGCCGCTGAGCAGGCTCGCGATGAGCTGCCACTCTTGCTGACCACGCAACAGCGGCTCGAGCCCCGCCGTCTTTTCCACCACGACCTCATCGCGGCCGGCCGATTCGATCGCCACGTAGCGGCCGTTGGTGCGGCCGGTTTCCAGCACCGGAATCGCTGCTTCCTGCGCGTCGCGTGTGTGCAGGCGATCGTGCTCCACCAGCACGCGCAGCTCGTTCATCACGGCGTCCTGCAACTCCAGTCGCACCCGCACCTGGCGATTGCCGGCCGGGCCGGGCAACAGCTCGATTGTCTTTTGCCGCAACAGCGGCACGCTGATCCGGGCGTCGCGAAGCGCTTCGGGCAGCAAGAACACGATCTCGCGGACGCCCGCGTCGCGAACGGTCAAATCCAGCAGGATCGTCTCTTCGATCGTGCGATCGGTCACGCGCACGTTGCTGACCGTATAACCTTGAACCACCGGCGAACGTAGCGAGACGCGCAGCACTCCGGCATAATCGCCCTGCGAGTAGGCTAGCGCGATCCGCGCGAGCCGCCGTTGCTGCGCAGTCAGCCAACTGGCCGTGCGATCGAGCAGCACGCGCTCGCAGTGCGTCAGGTTCGCCGCCTCGACGTTCAAGGCCGGATCGGCCTGCACTACCAGCTCACCTTGCTGGCGGTCGACGCCCAGCACTTCCATGCGCGGCAGCGGAAGTTCTGCCAGCGGACCGGATGCGCCCACCGGTCCGCTGATCACGACCGCCGTGTCCACTTGCCCGGCCGCAAAGAACACGCTCAATACGCGCCGTCCGCCAGCTGCGGCCACCGTCCACTCATAGCTGCCGGCGGCGGTCACCTGCTCGATGCGAAAATCCTCGGGAATCGCCACCTGAAGTTTGTAGCGCGGTTGCCCGCGCACTTTGAGCAGGAAGCGAGTTTCCAGGCTGCGCTGGCGCTGGGCCACCTTCCACAGCGATTGCACCTCGGCCGTGGCCACCGATTCGAGCGCCTCGACTTTGAGCCGCACCAGGAAAGGCATGGCCGAAAATGTGTAGCTCTGGTAGGGCCGGATGCCCAACGGGCTGCGGTCGCCCGGTTCCACCGCGGCCGACTGCCCCTGGGACGCCGGATCAAAGTCGGCGCGGGTCGCCCCGCGGACTTCGACCGTTTGCAGGTCGAGCACCGTGCTGCGGCGAATCGCCAATCGGCCGCTGTGCAGCGCGGCACCCTCGACGGCGATCAGCGGGGCTTCGATCGTCGTGGCAGCGGCGCCCAAGCGTGAGCGCTTCGACAGATAGATCCTGAACCGCTCCCGGTCGCTCACCGGCCGCAACAACGCGATCTCCAGCCGGCGCGGCCGCTCGGCGTCGGGCGCCAGCCAGCCACGCACGTTGTCGCCGGCCACCTTGTCGACCAGGTAGCCGGCCGGAACGACCACGACGAATTTCTCGCGCTGTGCCCGGCTGAACTCCAGCGCCATGTCCCAAGACGCTCGCACGCCGTCTTCTTGCACGTCGAGCAATACCTGGCTGCTGGCCTGCAAGGTGGCATCGATCTGCCCCAGGTCGACCCGCGGCCGCCATTGCAGTCGCAAGCGGCCGTCGGCGCCGAGCACGGTGGTGATCGATTCGCCGGCCTTTCGCGTCTCGTAGCTGCTCCGATCCGGCACGCCCGATAATCGCAACTCGGTCTGGGCCGCGGGCACGAGCAGTGTGAGCTCCGCCGCCCCCAGCGCGGGCAACTGGGCATCGACCGATCGCCACCCGCCGTTGCGATCGAGCTTCACACGAATGTTCAACTCCAGACGATGGCGGCCGCGGCCCGACAGCGTCAGCATCAGCAGCGAAGGATGATCGGCCGTGCGTTTTGCGGCAGGCTGTTGCGCACCATTTGGCGCGACGTCGACAGCTTTTAAACTGGCCGGCTTTCCATCGAGCAAGGCCGAGGCCAATACGCCACCCTGCAGCGGCAGCGGAACCGCGACGGACTGATCATCGACGAACACGTCGAACTGGACCGCGCCGGCGACCGTCAGGAACTGCTCATCGGCGAGCGTGGTTGAAAACGTCGCTCCGGCCGGCGCGTAATCGGCCGGCGGATGCTCAGCCGAGAGCTTGCGGTCGGGATACGCTCGGTTCCAAAGTTCGATATAGCGATCGTATGGCACGAGCAGGCGATCGGCCTTGGGCACCGCCAGCCCGGCGGCTTTGTCTGGGTCATACAGCATGATCGTCGCATCGTCGGGCACGTGTACCGGCGGCGCGGGCGGGACCATTTGCACAACAATGGGCGCGGGGGCCGCCGGCTGTTGCGCCGTGGCTTGCGGCGAGTGGCCGAGCACCGCCAGCAGGCAGCTCAGCCCGGCGGCGATCGTGGTCGGCTGGGGAGGTGATGACGCATGCCCGTGGCGCGAGAGACTGCGAATGATGCCGACCAGCAGATAAAATACGGCCAGCAGGCAAGCCGCATAGAATGCGCCATTCAAGACGGCGGCCAATTCGAACCAACCCGTGGCCAGCGGGATGAGCGTCGCTGCCAGCCAGGTGAAGATCAGGAACCGCGCCTTGACGCGTGCCGGCCGTAGCGTCAGCGCGAGTCCCCAGACCGCCACGCATAGAGCCAGCAGCCAGGCCAGGGCGTGCAACCGCTGTGCGTCGACCAGCACCACGTCGAGGCGCGGCGCGACGCCCAGGCTTTGGAACCGCACGGGTTCGCCCGTCGCTTGCAGGTCGATGTGCAAACTGCGCTGGCCGGCCTGCAAATCGGACGCGATTTTCTTGCCGCTCGCCGAACCCAAGCGTTCGCCCTTGCCGCCGCCGGCCATTCCGCCGCCCATGCCTGCGCCAAGGTTTCCGGCCACGGTCGGCGGCATCGCTGCTTTGGCGGCGGCGGCTGGAGACCTCTCGCCAGCAGAAGGTGCAAAGGCGCTCTGCCCCTCAATTTCGGGAGCGCTCGTGGTTTTCGTCTCAGACTTCACTGAGGCGCTGCTGTGCGCGTGCCGGGACATGAAAAATGGCGGAAAGTGCGCACCGCCGATGCGATACGCGGCTGCGGCAACTTGCCAGGCCCCCAGTTCGCTGCGGGCCTGGCCGGCCCCGGGATTCACGGTGCCGCGCGAGCGCAGCAGCCGCTGGCCGGAAGGTAGATACACGTCCCAAAGGAGATTGGCCACGGGCACTTCGGCACTGGCGTCCTCTTCGGAGACCGCCAATTGCGGAGCCGAAAGCTCAACTCGCCCCAGCGAGCGGACGCTCGCAACCGGCGTCTCATACACGATCCGCAGATCACGCAGCGTCTCACCCGCATCGGCCGGCAGACTCAACAATAATCGCGGGCCGTGCTGCTGCGGCTGGAGCGGCTTGCCGTCCAACTCGGCCGACCACAGCGTCGAATTCGGCGGCAACTCGACTTCCAAGAACGGCAATTTCGCGCGGAGCTGCCACTGGGCCGATGTCTGGCTCACGCCGCTGGCGGCCAGCAGCGTCGTGTAATGGGCCTGCTGCACCAGCGCGGCGGGCAGCGGATAGGCCGGATGCCGCGTGACGTCGATCGTCACGTCGTCGGACTTGCCCACAAAGCCAAACACGCCCAACAGCCGGCGTCCCACCTGGTAATCGGCGTCGACCAGCTCGCCCACGTCCGCCTTGCGCGGATGGCGCACGACCTGTACGTCGAAGGCCGAGTTTCCCTCGACGGCCACGATGCCCGACTGATAGGCCACGCCGTCGGCCGCGATGGCCGGCAGCACATAGCCCTGCGGCTCGCTCGCAGGCAGTGCCTGTTGAAAATCGACGGCCAGCCGGGCGCGGCCCTTGCGACCAGCCGCCAATTGCGCAGTCCAACGCCGTAGCGGCCTGCCCGTGACCGCCTCGCTGCTCGTTTCCTTGATGGCCAGCCCATCGAGGCCGCGCACGCTGACCGAAGTGGGCGTCGTATCCGGCAGCGAGAAACTCAGCCGCTCGGCACGCGCTCGGGTCACGTCGTAAATCAGCTCGTAGTGCGCCGTGAGCAGGTCGGGATCGATGCGAAAGAACGAATACGAGCGGGCCGTCGACCGCGGCGCCTGGCGCTCGACAGTCAGCGTGGCCGCATAGCCGCGGGCTTCGTAGCGATAGGCCAGTTGGGACGCGGCGCGGGTCAGGCCGTAGTCCTTCTTCTCGGCCTCGTCCAGCGGCGTGAGGTCAACGAGTTTTTCGGGACGCACGGCCAAATCGTCGCGCGCACCCACGGCGATGGCTCCCAGGTCCTTCGCGGCGCCGACGACTGCAAAGGCGGGAAACGCGATCTGCCGGCTGCTCCAATCCGCGAGCCAACCCTCGGGCGT
>DATCFX010000089.1:0-1899 GCA_036509275.1 Pirellulales bacterium
GCTCGCGCTGCGGCAGCACGGCACGGCCCAGCCGCTGTCGCAAACCATCGGCCGCACCGCGCCCAACCCCGAGCGTGCCTTGATCGACCACCTCACGACGCTGGCCGCCCGGCTCTAAAACCAGCAGCGATGCATGCCAAGCCCACGGACCGCGGTCCGTGGGTCTGCCGCGGTCAATCCCCGATCAACGCATCCTCGGCTTGCCGCTGTTGCAATCGGCTTTGGTAAGCTTTGCCGCGCTGGTAATCGCTCCACCCGCAGACGAGCAGCAACGCCAACAACGCGATTGTCGCGACCCGATAGCCGCGGCTCAGCGCGAATCCCGGCAAGAGAAAGACTGCGATGAATGTGGCCAAGCCTACGCCCGCGCCCGGTAGGATCGTAATTACCGAACCGATCGCGATCAGAAAAACGCCGAACCAAAAGCTGAGCTTGGCCAGCGTCTTCCAGGTAAACGTCGGATCGAGCAGGACGAGCGACATGGCAAGCGGTTCCCGTTAGGATCGAACGAAAAATAACTTCGGTTATTCTCAACCCTTCGCCCAGCCCTTCCCCGCCAGGGCTGGGGTACGGAAAACGATCGCCGGGAAGCCACCGTCTCGGACGTTGCAGTTTAATACCTGTTTTTGAGACGCCCACACGCTTCGAGCCACGCCAGGTCGTCTGACAGCAAACGATCGATCAGTTCGCGCACACCGGCGCCATGATCGGCGGCCGTGACCCAGTCGGCGCGGTGCTTGAGCAACTCGGTGGCATTGGCGACGGCCACGCCGCGATGGCAGGCCTGTAAAAAAGCCAGGTCGTTTTCGGCGTCGCCGACGCCGACCACGTCGCTCGCCGACAGCCCCAACTCCTCCAGCGCTGCGGCCAGGCCCGAGGCCTTGTTGATGCCCACGGGCAGCAGCATGACCGCGCCTTTGTTCAGGATCATCTGGTATTCGAGCCCCAGTTCGCCAATGACCTCCCGCACGGTCGATTCGTGCGGCTGCCAGGTAGCCACGATCACGCGGCCGACGGAGATCGGTGTCACGCCGCGGCTGCGGAGGGCTGCGACCAATCGTTCGGGCGCAGGCGGGCCCAAAGGTTTTTCCTCCTGCGAGGCCGGCCGATAAAGCAGGCCGCCGTTCTCGGCCACGACCCGATCGAACCGTCCCAAGGCGGGAAAAATTCGCCGCAGTTCGTCCAACTCGCGACCCGTGACCAGGATCAGCTTGCGGCCCGAGCCGCGCAGGCGATCGAGCGCGGCCAGGGTCATATCGTCCACCGCCCCGTCCGTGGCCAGGGTGCCATCGAAGTCGGTCGCCAGGGCCAAATATCGCATTGCGTGATCCGCAGCGGCCGCTCCGCTTGCTATGATGCTACTTTCAGCTATTAGGATCGCCCGAAAAATAACTTCCGAACTTCCCGGCCCCTCACCCTGCCCTCTTCCGCAAGGGGAGAGGGGCCGCGGAGAAGTTATTTTTCGGTCGATCCTTAGCTCGATCCTTACGCCGCCATTCTATACCGCATGACCGCCGCGACGCTGCGCACCGTGACCTTGGGCTGCAAAGTCAACCACTACGAAACGCAGTGGGTCCGCGAGGGTCTGCTCAGTATCGGCTTTCGCGATGCCCGCACCGACGAGCCGGCGGCCTTGTGCGTGGTCAATACCTGCACCGTCACGGCGGAAGGTGACGCCAAGAGCCGCCAGGCCATCCGGCGGCTGGCACGGTTGAACCCCGGCACGCGGATTGTCGTCATGGGCTGCTATGCCACGCGAGCGCCGGCCGAAGTGGCCGCGCTGCCGGGCGTGAGCGAGGTGGTGAGCGACAAACGCGAGCTGCCGGACCTGCTGGCCCGCTTCGGCGTGCTCGATCTGCCGCGCGGCATCAGCGGCATGCCGGGCATGCAGCGGGCGTA
>DATCFX010000090.1:0-2991 GCA_036509275.1 Pirellulales bacterium
ATCAGTTCGCCGATCTGAGCATCAACAGTTCGCTGCACAAGGTGCAGGATTTCATGGGCGGCTTCATTGCCCCGCAAACGCCCATCGGCTGGAGACACATCATTCAAGACGCACCGGCCACTCCGCAGCCGCCCGGACAAAACGCGGCGGCCAGCCGCGGGCCGCAAACGCGGTAGGACGGAAATGATGAAGTATGAATGATGAATGATGATTGCCGGAGCGGGCGCCAGCTCCTCCGTCGATTCATCATTCCTACTTCATCATTCATCATTTCCCCCTCAATTTCCCCTCACTCCGCCGCCAGCCGGTATCCGATGCCGGGCTCGGTGAGCAGGTAGCGGGGCCGGGCCGGCTCGGCCTCGATCTTGCCCCGCAGCCGCGCCATGTAGACCCGCAACGCATGCGTGTCCTCGAGGCTCGCCGGCCCCCAAACTTCGGTTAGCAACTGCCGGTGGGTCACGACCCGGCCGGCGTGCCGCACGAGCATCGCCACCAGCCGGAACTCGGTGGGCGTGAGATGGACTTCGCGCTCGTCGACGTGGACCTGGCGCCGCGACACGTCCACGCGGAAGCGGTCGACCGCGTAGTTGAGCGGCGCGGCGTCCCGTGCGGCTTGATCCTGGCGCCGCAGCGCCACGCGGATGCGCGCCAGCAGTTCGCCGACGCCGAACGGTTTTGTCAGATAGTCGTCGGCGCCGGCATCCAGGGCACGGATCTTTTCGGCTTCGTCGCCCCGCGCCGAGAGCACGATGATCGGCACGGCCGACCATTGCCGCACTTGCTGAATCAGCTCGCGGCCTTCCATGTCGGGCAGGCCCAGGTCGACAATCAGCAGGTCCGGCTGCTGGGCCGAGGCTTGCAGCAGCCCGTTGCCGCCGGTCATGGATTCCACAACCTGGTAACCGTGGCTCGCTAACGAAAGGCGCAAAAAGCGGCGGATCTCCTGCTCGTCTTCGATCACCAAAATGCGTGGGCCGTCGAGTGTCATGGCAGCCGGGGGGCGTTCCAATCACCGATTGAGGGCGTCCAGTTCCATCTTAGGATCGAACGAAAAATAACTTCGGTTTTTTCCATCCCCTCACCCGGCCCTCTCCCGGAAGGGGCGAGGGGTTTGCGGAGAAGTTATTTTTCGTTCGATCCTTATGCCGCTTCTTCATCGGCCGGGATCGCGGGCGGCTGGCCGGTCAGCGGCAGGGTGAAGCGGAAGACGGCCCCGCCGTCTGACCGGTTGTGGGCCTCGATCCGGCCGCCGTGCAGCTCGACAATGCCGCGGCAAATCGCCAAACCCAGGCCGACGCCCGACGGGCTGTCGCTCGACGAGCGGCGATAGAACTTTTCGAAAATCTTGTGTTCGTCGCCCGCCCGGATGCCCGGCCCGTGATCGGCCAACTGCACGGCAACGTGATCGCCGGCAGCCTGGGCCGAAAGCTCGATCATGGTTCCGGGGGGCGTGTACTTGATCGCATTTTCGACGAGATTGATCAACACCTGCTGAATCAGGATGGCGTCCAGCGGCACCAGCGGCAGCCGGCGATCGAGGCGCGCCACCAGGTCGTGGTGCTGGAGCCGCGGCTGCATGCGATGGAGCACCGCGCCGACCACTTCTTCCAAGGGCTGCCACTCTTTGCGGACCACCAGGGCCGACGCCTCCAGGCGCGTCATATCCAGCAGATTGGCCACCAGCCGATTCAGTCGGCCCGACTCGTCGTAGATCGACTGCGCCAGCTCGCGGCAGACGGCCGGATCGAGCCGGCCGTTGCCGTCCAGCATGGCGCTGCTGGCCCCGGCAATCGCGGCCAAGGGAGTCCGCAGGTCGTGCGAGACGGCGCTCAGCAGCGAATTGCGCAGCCGCTCCGATTCGGTCTGCAGCTGAGCTTGCTGCGCCGCCTGGGCCGAGCGGATCCGCTCTTCGGCCAGCGCAATTTGCCCGGCAAACGTCTCCAGCAGCCGCAACTGATCGGAGCTCAGCAGCGGCGCGTGGGACTGCCGCGGGCGCAGACCCAAAATGCCGACGGTCCCGCTCCGGGCGTGCAGCGGCAAAAACAGCGTCGCGGCCGAAGGCAAGGTGTCGGTGCCGCGGCCGGCCCGCTCGCCGTTTTCGCAGACCCATTGCGCCACGGCCAGGTCCCGATCATCCAGCGGCGCGCGGGGCCGCGACAGGGGTTGCGGTACCAGCGTCACAGGTCCCTTGAGTGCCGCATCCGGAAACAGCAGAAACACGTCGCTGTCGAACACGTCGCCGATGTGCCGGTCGGCCAGTTCCAGGAGTTCGCCGTGGCTGGCGGTTTTCACCAACTGCCGGCTCATGGCATACAGCGCGGCCGTGCGCCGCTCGCGCTGGCGAGCGCTTTCGGCCTGGAAGCGCACTTGGGCCGTCAGCGTGCCGATGACCAGGCCCGTGATCAGCATCACGGCAAAGGTCACCAGGTATTCGGAATCGGTGACGGCAAACGTCAGCGCGGGCGGCACGAAAAAGAAATCGAAGGCGGCCACCCCCAGGATCGACGCCACAATCGACGGGCCGCGCCCCAAGCGCATGGCCACGGCCACGACGCCCAGCAGGTAGACCATGATGATGTTGGCCAGGGCGAAGTGCGGGTGCATGAGCTGGCCCAACAGCGTGCAGAGCACGACCACGACCATGGCCAGCAGGTAGCCCAGCCCGGCCGAAGCTTTGACCGCGGCGGGCCTGTGCCGCGGGCGCGGGGTGTCGGACTCGCCGCTGATGACATACACGTCGATGTCGCCGCACTTGCGCGTCAGCTCGTACACGAACGAGCCGTGGATGAGTTCCAGCCAGCGCGCGCGGTTCGTCTTGCCGACGATGATCCGCGAGGCATTGCGCCGCTGGGCGTAAGCCAGCAATTCATCGACGGCGTTGTTGCCTGACAGCGTCACCGTTTCCGCGCCCAGTTCTTCGGCCAGGTGCAGCGTCTGGGCAATCTGCTCGCGGTCGGCCGGCGACATGCCGGCTTCGGCGGGCGTCTCCAC
>DATCFX010000091.1:0-10176 GCA_036509275.1 Pirellulales bacterium
TGGATACAGATCCGCGCGGCTTTTGACCGTGCAACGCCATTCGGTGGCCGTCTCGATCGCACCTTGCCACCAGTAGGTGCTGGTCACCGGTCCGGTCACCTGCACGCAGGCGGCCAGCCGCCGCTCGACCAATTGCCGCGCCAGTCGCTGCGCCTCGTCTGCGTTGGCCACGGTGGTCACGACTTGAATGAACTGCTTCACCGGTGGCTGCTCTGCGAGCGACGAAGCGGTTGCGGCTATTTCGTCGGCGTGCAGATCGGGCATTTGTGCTTCTCGTTGCGGACGAACTTTTTGGCGGTGCCCTTAACGGCTTCTTTTTCTAGATCTTTGTGCGCCTGCGATCCGTGGAGGACAGCGGACTTGGGCAACGGGAACAGCGCTCGCGCCCCATCCTTCATGTCGGTATACAGATCACTCATATCTTGACCGAGGCTTTTGGCGGCCGACGCGGGGATCGGCAGGATCGGCAGTCCCATGTTGGTGTACAGGTCCTGGTATTGCTTCATGCGCCGGTCCGTCACGATCGGCTTCAACTCCACCACTTCGATCATGGTCGAACCTTTCTGGAACGACGATACCTTATCGCCCATGTTGGCCGGTTTGGCCTGCATGTTCACTTTGCCGGTTTCGTCGCTCATCACGAAAATCGCGGCCACCGACGTGATTCTGCCGAAGCTCCGGCCCAGCACCAGGACCTCGTTGTGGCCGATCGGCCGCAGCACCGAACTGGCATCGGGCAGCCCCATGCCTGCGACGCCCGATTCGCCCAAATAGACGCGGAGCAATTCGCGGTACTTTTCCAGATCGTGTCCTCTGGAGGCCGCGTTGCGCACGCCCATGTCACCCTTGTGGCCCGAACCAATGCACGCTTCCGGCGCCGACAGGATAAATCCGGACGGGGACCAGAGATTGCAATTGTCGTGCGTAATCACCGACGCACTGATGATCGCGTTGGCAATCAGATCGGGATTCTTGATCGTCCCCTCGCGATGCGCCACAATTTCTTCAGTTTCGGTCTGAGCCGAGATCAGGTAGCAGAACTTATTGGGGTTGTGCTTGGCGGGATCGGTGAACGTCGTGTTGCCCCATTTGGCGCGTTCCACCGCCAACACTGAGTCGATTTCGGCGACCACGTCTTGAACCAACTGGTCCGTGATCTTGGCGCGGACGCTGACGTCGCTGGTCGCCCCCATGACGTTGGCTGTCCGCAGGTCGGTGTCCGTGGCGGCGATCTTGATATTCTTGGCTTGGTCGGACAGCGGCGACTTGAAGCCTGATTTGGCCGACTTGGCTTTTTCTTCCTGCTTGTACACCCGCCAGGCCGAGATCGCGTCCAGGATCGCTTTGAGCGCTTGAAGCTTCGCCAGGTTGCTGGTCGAATGCTTGTCGTACTTGCCGATCGCCTTCTCGATCTTGTTGAACTCGCTGGAGCGCCAAGACTTGTTCTGCTCCGATGCGGTGCGCCACGAGGCCTTGGTCCAATTCCAACTCATAGTGACTCAATCCTTCCAGATTTGGCGGTGTTCCATTTGGCGGCGTTCCGATTCATGCTCAGGATCGGCCGAAGAATAACTTCCGTTTTTCCCTGCCCCTCACCCTGCCCTCTCCCACGAGGGGAGAGGGGTGGTGGAGAAGTTATTCTTCGGCCGATCTTTAGCCGGGATTGTAGCCCCAAAAAACGGCGGCTGGCAATTTACGCACGCCTCTCATTCGGCAGCACGTCATTTAAGCTTGAATCCACTTTTCCACTTGACCGGCCCAGCAGCCGTGCGGTTAGCTATCATAGAGACATAACGGCAGATACGTTCCCGGCCATCAATTGGATCCGCTCGACTATGCGACGACTCTTGCGCTGCGCCAGTTACCTACCCCCGACGTTGGCACTGCTGGCGCTCGTCTTTGCCGCACCACTGGCCCGCGGCGAGGATTGGCCATGCTGGCGCGGGCCGCGCGGCGACGGATCGAGCTACGAAGCCGGCATTCCCACCCGCTGGAGCGACGCGGAAAATATCGCCTGGAAGACCGCGATCCCCGGTCTCGGGCATGCCTCGCCCATCGTCTGGCACGACCGCGTGTTTGTCGTCTCGTGCCTCGGCGACACGACCGAGCGGGTGCTGCTGTGCCTGGACCGCAACACGGGCCGCAAGCTCTGGCAGCGCACCGTGTTCAAAGCCCCGCTGGAAAAAAAGCATGGGCTCAACAGCTTTGCCTCGAGCACGCCGGCCACCGACGGCCAGCGCGTCTACGTCTCGTTCCTGGACGTGAACAAGATGATGATCGCGGCCTACGACTTTGCCGGCCGGCAACTGTGGCTCGTACACCCTGGCGTGTTTTCCAGCGTTCACGGCTATTGCAGTTCGCCGGTCGTTTACGAAGACACGCTGATCGTCAACGGCGATCACGACGGCGACGCGTATCTCGTGGCCTTGGACCGGGCCACGGGCAAGGAAGTTTGGAAAACGGCTCGAGAAAACAAAACCCGCAGCTATTGCACGCCCATCATCCGCACGATCGACGGGCAGCCGCAGATGATACTCTCGGGCAGCAAGTCGGTGGGGGCGTACGATCCGCGCAGCGGCGCGCCGATCTGGACGATCGACGGCCCGACCGAACAGTTCGTGGCTTCGATGGTGGATAACGGCGAGCTGGTGTTTCTCACCGCGGGATTTCCGGAGCATCATATCCTGGCCCTGCGGCCCAACGGCCGGGGCAACGTGACCGACAGCGCCGTCGTCTGGCGGACGACCGAAAACACGTCGTACGTGCCCAGCCCGATCGTGATCGGCGATTATTTCTTGGTCGTGGCCGATAACGGCATTGCCAGTTGCTACGCGGCCGCCAGCGGCCAGCGGCAGTGGAAGCAGCGGATCGGCCGGCATTACAGCGCCTCGCTGATTGCTGCCGGCGGTCTGGCCTATTTTCTGTCCGACGACGGCGTGACGAAGCTCGTCAAGCCGGGTCCGCACTTCGACCTGGTGGCGGAAAACGCGCTGGGCGAGAATTGTTATGCCTCGCCGGCCGCCAGCGACGGGCACTTGTTCATTCGAGCCGAGCACCACCTGTATTGCATCGGTCCGACGGCCGCAGGCCAGGCGGCCCGCTAGGCTCCACCTCATTCGGCCGCTCCGATGGCTCATCGTCGCTCGCTAGGTTGGCCTATCACGCTCGGCGCGGTGATGATTGCGCTGCTGGTGGCGCTGATCATCGGCTGGGTGCTGCTGGCGGCCGCGGCCTCGCACTTCGCCCGCTATTGGTGGGGCGTGCTGGCCGTGGGCACCACGTTCCTGGTGCTGGTGCTGGTGGGCGTGGTGCTGTACCTGGCCCTGAGCGTCAAGGAGATCAACCTCAATCAGCGGCAAGCGAACTTTATCGATAGCGTGACCCACGAGTTGAAAAGCCCGCTGGCTTCGCTCAAGCTCTATCTGCAAACCCTGACGCGCCGCAATGTAACCGAAATGCAACAGGCAGACTTCTTCCGCTACATGCTCGAGGACGTCGAGCGGCTGGATTCCTTGATCAATCACCTGCTGGACGCCGCCCGCGTGGAGCAGGAGGCCAGCGCCGAAGAGGGCGCAAGCGTACTGCTCAGCGAGATGCTGGAAGCCTGCGCCAGCACCGCCTGCCAGCGGCACCGCGTGCCCGAAGACGTTGTCGGGCTCAAGCTGGAGCCGGCCAGCGTCCGCGGCCGGCTGATCGATATCGAAATGATCTTTCGCAACCTGATCGACAACGCGATCAAGTACTCGGGCGATGCCCCGCGCGTGGAGATCGAGAGTTGGCTCGACGGGCGCGGGCAGGTCGTGGTGCGCATCGCCGACAACGGCCCGGGCATTCCCACCAAGCTGCGCCGCAAAATCTTCGGGCGATTCGTGCGCCTCGGCACCGAGTTGGAACGCTCCAAGCCGGGCACCGGGCTGGGACTGTTCATCGTGCGCACGTTGGTCAAGCGGATGCGCGGCTCGATTTCGGTCCGCAGCCAGGCGACGGGGCCCGGCACGGTGTTCGAAGTGCAACTGCCGGCCGGGCCGGTGATCGCCGTGCCCAGCTCCGAACCGCCGGCGCCCGCGGCCAGCAGCTCAATCTCATGAAGCACATCCTCCTGGTCGAAGACGAGCAGCATCTGGCTTTTGGCATCAAGTACAACCTCGAAGCCGAGGGGTTCGAGGTGACCGTGGCCGGCGACGGCCCCGCAGCGCTCAAGGTCATCGAAGACGATCCGGCCGGCGTCGATATGCTGGTGCTCGACCTGATGCTGCCCGGCATGAGCGGCTACGCGGTCTGCCAGTCGCTGCGCGAACATGGGCTGGACGTGCCGGTGCTGATTCTCAGCGCCCGGACGTTGCCGGAGGATCGCATCCGCGGTTTCGACGTGGGGGCCGATCAGTACCTGCAGAAGCCGTTCGACCTGGAAGAGCTGCTGAGCCGCGTCCGCAATCTGCTGGGCCGCCGCGGGCGCTCGGGCGCGCCGCCTGAGCGCGTGGTTCACGAATACGAGTTCGACAACACCAAGATCAACTTCGACACCTTCGAAGTCAGCGTCGACGGCCAGCCGCTCAAGCTGACGCACACGCAGATCAAGCTGCTCCGCTACTTCATCGAAAACGAGGGCCTGGTCGTCAGCCGGGCCCAGTTGCTGGAGCAGGTGTGGGGCATGGCCAGCACGCCCACCACGCGGACCGTCGACAACTTCATCATGCAACTGCGCAAGTTTTTCGAGGTCGACCCGGCCCAGCCGCGGCATTTTCTCTCCGTCCGCGGAGCCGGCTATCGCTTCGTCTCGCAGGCCGAAAGCGAGTAGGTCCCGCGAGCCGAGCGGGACCCAGGGCCGACGCTCGACACCAGCCCCGCCCGGCTCGGCTCGCCGGACTTACGCAGCGCCGGAGGGCGATTTTCGGAGCAATTTCTTTACGACATCGGCCGGCCGCGGCGCGCGATGCGCGCTCGGTTGCGGCGGCGCCAGAGGTCGATCGCGCGCCAAAAATCTTTCCAGGCGCCGACGGGAATTCCGCTCGAGTGCAGATAGTCGAGCAACCCGCGCAGCCGCTGGGTGCGCGTGATCCAGGGATGGGCGTCGAGGCTGGCCGCCAGCCGGCCGAGATTGCGCGTTCGGCGACGCGCGGTCATGCGAGCCTCCGAAACGCCGTCCAGGTCCACGAGCCAGGTATCGACGTCCGTGGGCGTTTCGCCCACCACCAGGTTCAGCGCCTTGAGATCGCGATGCGAACAGCCGGCCGCGTGCAGGGCCGCCACCAGCCGTGCGGCGCTCGCCCCGGCCTGGCGGAGCCGGGTTCGGCGGTCGACCGTGGACCTTTCAGCCAGTTGCCAGAGATACAGGTGCAGGTTCGTCGAGCCTTCGATCCACTGCGTCGCCAGATAATTGCCGCTGGGCTGCTCGAGCATGAACAGCGGCTGGGCGGTGGGAACGCCATGCTCGGTCAGGAAGCGGCCCAACTGCCAGGCCCGCGCCGCGCGGCTCGTGCGCAGCGCGCCGAGCAAGGCCCGCCACCAGCTTCGCGGCCGCGAGCGCTTGTACGCTACGTGGACGCGGCCGCCGGCGAGCTGCAATTCGGCCTCGACGATCAGCGAGGTATGGCTGAGCTTGACCGGCCGGTGGGCAAACTCGCGCAGCGGCCGGCCAGGATCGGATAGCAAGGCCGCGAGTTGCGGCTTGCTGATTTCTTCGGCCGCTTCGAAACGCAGGATGCGCCGCATGGGCGGCACCCAACGGGCCGACCGACCGTCGGCAGCACTGCCGACCAGCGGACCGCATTGCGCCGGGCCGGCCGCACCAATCGGACGCGTTGTTGCTTCGGTCATCGTCAGGCCACCTGGCGGTCGAGGTTGGTAGCAAGTTGCTCGGTCACGGCTCGAAACACCTGCTCAGGCGCCAGATTGCGCATGCAGGCGTGATGTCCCAGCGGACAAATGCGGCGCTGGCATGGAGCGCAGTCCAGCTTGAGCTGCAGGTGGACGGCCAGTGGATGGTGGTTTTCGCTCCACTCGATATGCGTTGGCCCGAACAGCGTGATGGCCGGCACGTCAAAGGCGGCGGCAAAGTGCCGGGGGCCGCTGTCGGTGGTGACCAGCAGCCGGCTGCGGCGGATGCAGGCCTTGGTGAGCCCGATGCCGAGTTGCTCGTCGGCCAGGCTGTGTACGCCCCGATGCCCGGCTTCGCTCGCGATTTGCCGTGCCAACGACCGCTCGCTGGGCCCGCAAAGCACGAGCACCTGGCGATCCAACTCGGTGGCGATTCTGCGAGCCAGCACGGCAAAATACTCGGTGGGCCAGAGCTTGGCCGCGCCGAATGCCCCGCCCGAATTGAGTGCAATCACTTCGCGTCCCGCGGGCAATCCCAGTTGCGACCAAACGCGATCGGCTTGCTCGTCGTCTTCGGCCGTCGTGGCCAGTTCCAGACGCGGCGACTGCGGCGGGCAGCCGGCCGCATAGGCCAGGTCGAGAAAGTAATCCACGGCCGGCGTCGGCACCAGCCGGCGATGTTGCCGGGGCGGATACAGCTTGCGCGAGAGCAGCGGACCGCGCATGCCGCGGACGTAACCGATGCGCTCGCCCGCGCCGCTGGCCCAGGCCAGCAGTCCGGTCCGCAGCGAGTTGGTGAGCAAGATCGCCGTGTCCAGCCGTGCCCGGCGCAACTGGCGCACCAGCGGCCAGCCGCGCTGGCGGGGCTGGCGCGAGCGCGGATCGTATAAGATCGTGCGATCCAGCCAGTGGGTGCCGGCCAGCACGTCGGCCACGTAGGGCCGTAGAATTCCGATCAGCTCGGCGTCGGCAAAATGCTGGCGCAAGGCGCGCAGCGTGGGCGTGGCCATCGCCACGTCGCCGATCCAGTTGGGCAAAAAGATGCCGAGCTTCATGCTCGCGGCTCCGCACAAGTTTTCCGACGCGCGCGGCCAGGCGGCCCGTGCCTGCGCCGGTCAATCCGTTTCTTGAGTGCCCGATTGCCTGAACGAGGCCAGCAAGCCACTGGTCGAAATCCCTTCGACAAGCCGCGTAACGTGGACCTGCCCGCCGTAGCTCTTGACGAGCTCGTGCCCCACGACTTCGTCCGGCGCGTAAGTGCCGCCTTTGACCAGCACGTCGGGCTGGAGTCGCTGGAGCAGCGCCAGCGGCGTGTCTTCGTCGAACATCACCACGTAGTTGACGCAGCCCAGCGCGGCCAGAATGGCGGCCCGCTGCTGCTCGCCGATGACCGGCCGGCCGGGACCCTTCAGACGTAGGACGCTGGCGTCGTCGTTGAGGGCCACGACCAGCACGTCACCCAGCCGGGCCGCTTCTTGCAGGTAATGGATGTGTCCCACGTGCAGCAGGTCGAAACAGCCGTTGGTGAGCACGATCCGCTGCCCCGCCGCGCGATGCGCTTCGACCAGCAGGGCCAGTTGCTCCAGGTCCACGAGCTTATCGCTTTGCTGCGGGCGGTCCGCCAACAGGCGAGCGCGGATTTCGGCACGCGGAATCACGGCCACGCCGACCTTCTCGACTTCCAGTCCGCCGGCCACGTTGCCCAACCGCACGGCATCTTCGGCCGACAGGTCGCTGGCCAGCGCCACGCCGATCGTCGCCAGCACCATGTCGCCGGCGCCGGTAATGTCGTACACGGCGCGCGGCTGCGTGGGAAAGGCCGCGGCTCGCCCATCGGCGTGTACCAGGGCCATGCCGTCGCGATCGAGCGTGACGATCGCCAACTGCAGATCGAGGTCGCGGCAAAGTTTGCGGCCCGCCCGATACGCATCGTCGATCGAGCTGATCTTGATCCCGGTGGCCAGGCCGGCTTCGGTGCGGTTGGGCGTCATGGCGGTGGCGCCGCGATAGCGGGAATAATCTTCGCCGCGGATCGGGTCCACCAGCACGCGCTTGCCGGCCGAGCGGCCCGCGTCGATCGCGGCCCTCAGCACCTCGGGCGTGCAGACGCCTTTGTCGTAATCGGAGATGAGCACGATGTCGTGCTGCCGCACCAGCTCGGGCAAGCGGGCGATCAAGCGCTCTTGCAATTGCCGCTCCAGCGGCGCGCGCTGCTCGCAATCAACGCGGAGAATCTGATGCGGGTGCCGGCCTTGGGCCCGGCCGATGAAGCGTTCTTTCGAGGTCGTCGGCCGGCCGGGGTCCACGAGCAGGGCTTCGCGCTTGACGTGCCACTGGTCCAGCAAGCCGCATAGAGACTGGCCATCGGCATCGTCGCCGACCAGGCCCAGGCAAGTGACTTCGGCCTCCAGGCCGCGCAGCATCTGGCAGACATTGCCTGCGCCGCCCAGCCGCGATTCGCGGCGGTCGGTGTGCAGCACGATGACCGGGGCCTCCTGGCTGATCCGCTCGGCATCGCCCCAGGTGTAGCGGTCGAGAATCAAGTCGCCCAGCACGAGCACGCGCGGCCGCCGCAAGCGTTCGAGGACGGCGATAAGATCGGTCGAGTTCATGCGGCAAACGGGCTGATGGCGACGCGCGGCAACACCCGATCCATTTCAACCTGCCGGCCGTTGCGGTTCAACTTCGAATCGGCCGGCAGCCGGGATCGCCCCGCCGGGATGCGGAAGATAACGGTCGCCAGCACCAGGGCCAACCCCGAAAGCCCGCCGGCCCGACGATACCTGGTTCGTTTGGCTGGTGCCGGCGGCAGCACGAAGCCTGGGAACCGAGGGCGATTTGCTGCCGCGGGTTGTTTTTCCATTGCCCAGCCCCGCCAGCCCAACTCGCCCAGTTTTTTAGAGCAGTTCGTCCAGCTCGCTGACCAGGCGGTCGAAATGGGCCAGCGCGGTATTCACCGGCTCGGGACGCTCCATGTCGACGCCGGCGCCGCGCAGCAGATCGAGCGGATCGCGCGAGGAGCCGCCTTGCAGGAAGCCCAGATAGTCCTTCAGCTCCTGCTGGCTGCCGCTGATCACGCGCTCAGAGAGGGCGATGGCGGCCGAGAGGCCGGTGGCGTATTTGTAAACGTAGAAGGCGCGATAAAAGTGCGGGATGCGAAAACACTCCAGCGGCAGGACGTCGTCGATCACGAAGTCCGGTCCGAAGTACCGCACCAGCAGCTCGCGGTACACGCTCTTGAACCGCTCCAGCGTCAGCGGCTCGTGTTGTTCGGCCAGTTCGTGCGTCAGCTTTTCGAACTCGGCGAACATCGTCTGGCGAATGATCGTGCCACGGATCGAGTCGATTTCGCGGTTGATGAGAAACGCCCGCTGCTTGTCGTCGTCGGCCAGGGCGAGTAAGTGTTTCGAGAGCAACTGCTCGTTGAAGGTGCTGGCCACTTCGGCCACGAAGATCGTGTAGTCGTGATACTGATACGGCTGGTTTCGGGCCGAAAGATACGAGTGCATCGAGTGGCCGGCCTCGTGGGCCAGGGTGAACACGTGGTCGAGCACTTCGCTCTGATAGTTCATCAGGATGTACGGGTCGCCGTCGTACGAGCCGCTGCTGAACGCGCCGCTCTGCTTGCCTTGATTCTCGTAGCGATCGCACCAGCGGCCCAATAAGCCTTGTTCCAGCGCACCGCAATACTCGCTGCCCAGCGGCTCGAGCGCTGCGATCACCAGCTTGACCGCCTGCCGCCAGGTATGCCGTTTTTCCAGGTCCGACAGGATCGGCACGTACGTGTCGTAATGATGAATGTCCGGCAGCTTCATCTTGCGCCGGCGAAGATCGTAGTAGCGGTACAACGCGGGCAAGCGCGAGTGTACGGCCGCGATGAGATTGTCGTACACGCTGCGCGGCATCTTGTCGGGAAACAGCGCGGCATCCAGCGCGCTGGCGTAGTTGCGGGCCCGGGCGTAGTAGATGTTGGTCTGGATCGAACCTTCGAGCGTGGTGGCCAGCGTGTTTTCGTGCGCGGTGAACTGCTGATAATATTGGTGGAACGCCGCCCGCCGGACTTCGCGCCGCGGCGAGTGCAAGAATGCCGAGAATGACGAATGGGTCAGTTCGACCTGCTCGCCGCGCTCATTTTTCAGTACGCCGAACTTAAGGTCGGCGTTGTTCAATTGCCGGAACACGCGGCCGGCGGTCCCGGCCATTTCGCTCTGCATGGCCAGCAGTTTTTCTTCGCTTTCGCCCAGCGTGTGCGGCTTGTAGCGCACCATCCGCTCCAGCAGCAGGCGATAAGGCTTGAGGGCCGGATCGGCGAGAAATTTTTTAAGCTGCGGCGTGGCAATGGCCAGGATCTCGGGCCGG
>DATCFX010000092.1:0-1522 GCA_036509275.1 Pirellulales bacterium
TAACGGCTGCGGCGAGCCGATAGAGCCGAAAGTCGTGGCCGGATTCCACGAGCGGCAGCTTCGAGACCAAGGCCTCGGCCGAGGGATGCGCACTCAGCGAAGCTACATCGGCGATCGCCAGCAACCGCGCTCCATGAGCGCGGTAGTCATCCAGTTTTTCCGCCAGACGATCGTCATCGACCGGCGGGGCCCAGCCGGCTCGGTCGCAGTAGTACAACAGGTCGAAGCTCGTGCCGTGAATCGCAACCACGCGTTCGTCGGCGGCCGAATGCCGAGCGACTGCCAGCGCGGCAGGCAGCACGCCGCGATCTTCAGCCGGAGTGCTAAATGCCGGCAGCGCCGCGTAACGCAGCGACAGGACCAAGGCCACGGCCAGCAGGGCCAGCGAGGCCTTTCGCGACAAGGCCAGGCGCGCGTCGAGCGTTTGCCATCCCAAGCCCACGAGCACGCACAGCGGCGGCAAGACGACCACGTCGTAATAGTTCATTTTGTAAAACTTGAGCGGCAGCAACAGGACGAGCGCGGCCATGCTCGCCAGCCAGGGCAGATGTCGCCGCCAGCCCGGGTGGACGACGCCGGCCAAGGCCAGCGCAAAGCCCAAGCCGGTGAGCGCCGGACCGGTCAAGTCGTCGAGCAAATGGCGATAGAAATCGGCCGAAAACCAGAGCGGCGAAGGCCAGCGGTGCTTGCCGGTCGCGTCGTGCAGCGAGAAAAACGCCGTCGTCGCCAGCGGCCCGCCCGGCAGCGTGGCTTGCCAGGCATACGCATACCAGAGAGCCGCCGGCAGCACGGACATGGTCAGGGCCAGCGCGGCGATGGCTGCCCGGCGGGGCCGGCGGTGCATGCCGGCCGATAGGGCCATTGCCACCAGCGGAATCAGCAGCACGAGCATGTAGATCTTGGTCAGCAGCAGCAACGCCAACGAACTGGCCGCCAGCACGAGAATGACGTGACTTGGCTTTTCAAGCCAATGATCCCAGCACAAAAGCGTGGCCAGCGTCAACAGCACGATCGAGGCCTCGAGCATGAAGCTCTGACCGTAGATGATGCTCACCGGCGAAAGGGCCAGCATCCAGCCGGCAGCCAGCGCGGCCGAGTGGCCGTGCCAGCGGCGCACGAGCAGATACATGAGCGCCACGCCGGCGACGCTGATGGCGGCCGTCAGCGAGCGGCCCCAGACATCGAGCGATCCGCCGCCCATTCGCCACGCTGCGCCCACCGCGTAGGCCGACACCGGAAACTCGATCATGTGCGCGCCGCGTTGGCCGCCGACCAGGCAATCGACCGTCGGTTGCCAGGCCGGCGCCAGCCCGCGCGCCCAATTGCGGGCAATCATGCCGTACAACGTGCTCTTGCTGGCATAGTGCCCCAGCAGCGGGCGATCGAGTCCGGCGCCGCGCAGCAGGCAGGCTGCCAGCAGCAAGCACCAGAATGCCAGCGGTAGAAGCTTGCGCTCTCGCGGCTCGGAGAGCGGGTGCGCGGCATTTTGCACGGGCTGCGTCGAGCGGGCAATGAGCGTCTG
>DATCFX010000093.1:0-3413 GCA_036509275.1 Pirellulales bacterium
GGGCCGCGCGGACCTCGGCAATGCCCGGCGGCAGCGAGCCCTCGGGCCGCAAGCGCACGATCGAGCCGGTGTTCTGCCCGCCACCCCAGGCGCTATCGCGCAGGTTGCCGATGTAAAGATCCCCGTCGGGCGCGACGGCGCAGACCACGGGGCCTTCGAACGTCTCTTCGCCCTCGGCCGGCGGCCGGCTCAATGGATAAACGGCGCCCTGGTACGTGTCGCCGATGCGCTCCAAACTCATCCGCACCAGCGCCCGATTGTTGTACTCGCAGCCCACGAGTTGCCCCTCGAACGGGCCGAACAGCGGCCGGCCCAACTTCTTTTGCACCGCCTCGGGCGTATACAGAAAGCAGATGCCGTTGATGCTGCGCGTCCAAGGATGCGGAATCTCGATTGCCGCCGGGCGAAACGGCGGCGAAAAGCCGGGCTTCACTTCCAGCTTGTTGATGAACCCATAACGCGTGCCGGCAACCAGATGATTGAGCTCATTGAAGGGCGTGTAATTGCCCTGGTTGTCCGTAGAGAACAAATCGCCCGCGCGATTGAGGGCCAGCCCCATCGGGAAGCGCAAGCCGCCGGCGAAGGGCTCGACCGAGTAGCTTCGTGGATTGTCCTCGGTTGGCTGCTGTGGCACGAGTTTTAGTGCCCAGCCCCGCAGTCTCGCTGCCGCCTCGCTGCGTTCGTCCTGCTGACACGGCAGGGCCACGTAATAATTGCCATGCGCATCGCGTGGCAAGCCCACCGCCCAATCGTGATAGTCGGCCGAATAGCCCCAGCCATCGGCCAGCACCTCGGTGTTTTCCGCATGCCCATCTCCATCGGAGTCGTGCAGCCGAAGCAGGCCATACTTATTGATCACATCGATATCATTGCCAGTGCAGTTGACGCCATAGGGCGCCGCCAGATCATCGCTGTACGGCTTGATTTCGTCTTCCAGTCCATCGCCATCCGTATCGCGCAGCAGGCACACGCGGCCCTTGAGCGACGAAATCACCAGTGTGCCATCCGGCCGCCACGCCAGCCCTGTCGGCATCTCATCGCGCGCCAGCGGCAGTCGGATCGCCTCGTACCCCGGAACGACCTTTAGTTTTGCCGGCGTTTCCGGCGGAAACGGCACGGGGTCGACTGGAAACTGATCGGCCGGAAGGGTCGAAGAGTATTGCGCCGCCAACACGTGCGCTTTGCGCCTCGGATCGTAATAGGGACGGATGCCGCCATCCGATGTCAGCTCGCACCCACTGAACACGAGCAGCGTGATAGTGCCGCCCCCGTGCGATTCGGCGCGTATCGAACGGCTCATGAGATCCGCGTGGCCGCCGGGCAGCGGATACCAAACCAGTTCGCCGGATTTGAGGCCGAACACTTTAACGAGTCGAAAGAACCCGCTCTCGTCAGGGACGCGTGCAAAGCCGCTTTGAACTTTGATTTCCTGTGGCGGTGTACCATTGCCAGTGAGCCTTAATCGGTAGCGGAGCTCCGCACCTCCCCCTCCGCCGCCGCTGTCGAAATGCGAGAACGAAATGAGGGCAGCATCGCCCAGGTTGAGAGCGGCGGACTCAGCCGCCCCGTCGCCGGATTTAACCCGCAGCTCGGAGCCGGTGTCCGTCAACGGCAGCAGTGAAGCCGCTCCTGCCTCCCAATACCAGCTTTTGCCACGTGTCCGCTGCCGGGCCGTGTCGCCGATCCACCAGGCGGCCAGCCGGTTGGTTTCCAGGTCGAACAGAATGTTCTGACGGTTTGGCAGCCCGATCACGATCGGCCGCAGAAATACCGTCTTGCCGACTTCGATCTCGTCGGTCAGCACGACGGCCGGCTCGGCCTTGTCCGGCATGTTGCGCCGGCGCACGATGCGCACGGGATTGGGCAGCGGCGGCTCGAAGCCTTCGGTATTGAGTGCATTCCACACGGCCGAGAGCTGATCGGCCAGCTTTTCGTGCAGCACGCCGCGCACGGCGAGTTGAATCGCCGGCATTTCCATGCGCGGGACGATGCGGGCAGGATTGCGGACCCAGCGGTCGAACCACGCGCGGCGAATGCGCGTGCCGACCAGCGAAAGATCGGTGCCGTGGGCCGCGAGCGTCACTTGCACCGGCTCGGAACTGCCGATCTTATGGCAACTCGTGCATCCGAAGCCGTCGGAGGTGACCAGCCGGCTGCCGGCCAGCACTGTTGCCGGATCGGAAGGGTTCGACGGTGGCGGCACGGGTAGCGGCGGGACACGGTCGTGGTCGATCAGCGCATGGACGATGGCGTGCATCTCGTCGTCGGCCAAGGGGAATTTTGGCATGCGGATTTTGAGCCAGGGCCGCAGCGGCGGATGCTTTAATAAGATGGCCGCCTGCAGGGCTTCGTCGTGCAGCTTATCACCCACGCCGGACAATGAGGGCGGGGCCAACGCCGGCAACAGCGGAGCGAGATCCGGCCGCGCGGCAGTCAGCCGGGCGCTCTGGCCGGCAATGCCGGGCGAAAGGCCCCGGGCATGGCAGCCCAGGCAGTTGCGCTCGGCCAGCACGAACTGGCCATCGATCGCTGTCGCCGGGCCGCCGGGGGGCAATTGCCGATAATACCGCTCGAGCGCCTGCCGCTGCGATTGGAAAAGTCCGCTGTAGCCGGGACGATGATCGGGCCAACGGTCGCCATCCAGGCAGCCGTCGCTCCAGCGGCTTTGATCCCGCAGCGGCTTGAGCTGCGCGGCGGCGAGCGCTGTGCCGGCCGGCAATTGATGACACGCGCCGCAACGCCACTGGCCGACAAGCTGCCGCCCACGCTCCACCAAATCCGGGGATGTTTTGAGCGTCTCGTGCGAACCAGAAAAATAAAGACCTTCGCCTTTGAGCGTTGCCAGGTACAAAGCCAGATCCTGGCGCTCCAACTCGCTGAGCGGAAAGACCGGCATGCGATGGGCCGGGTTGATCGCGGCCGGATCGGCCAGCCAGCGGGCGAAAAAATCGCTCGGCCGCTTGCTGGCCACGTGTGACAGATCCGTGCCGCCGAAGAAGCCGGTCGATCCGCGCTCAACGATCCGATGACAGGCGAGGCAGCCCACCGTATCGGCCAGCGTTTGGCCTTCCACCGCGCTGGGCGTTGTTCGCGGCGGCGGTGCCTTCTTCTTGCCTTTTCCCTTCGGCTTTTTTGCTTCAGTCTTCTTCTTCGCGGCCACTGGCGGCGCGGTCGCTACGGCTTCGCTCGCCGGCGGTTTGGCAGAGCGGGCCAGCAGAAACGCGGCAATCGCCCGGGCATCGGCCGCGGGCATGCCGAGATATGGCATCCGGCGGCCAAGCCGATCGATCGGTTCGTCGGCGTTGGGTGGTGCTGACTTGCGCGGGCCGGACATGAGCAAGTCCACGATCCAGCCCGGCGAAATGTTGCCGGCCAGCCGGGTGAGGTCGGGAGCGGTGAGGTGGCTTGTTTGG
>DATCFX010000094.1:0-4613 GCA_036509275.1 Pirellulales bacterium
ACGATGTTGGGCGGCGAATAGTCCATGACGGAGGACGCCATGCCGGTCTTTTCGGTTTTGGCCGGATCGTTGATCTCTTCGAGCGAGAGCATGGTGCTGGCCTTGAAATTGTGGCGCAGCCCCAGCGTGTGCCCCAGCTCGTGCATCGTGACTTCCTTGAGGCCCTGCAACAGCAGCCGCTGCTCCTCCTTGGAACCCACGGGAACGGCGCTAGCCGCCAGCGCCACGTTGGCGAAAGCCAACTGCCGGCCCATGCCGTTGTGCAGCTCGCATTGGCACTGCGCGCTATGCCGCAGGCCGGCCGGCATGCGGTCCAGCGCCTGCTGGTACTGCTCCAGGTCGAGCGGGCCTCCGGTGAGCGCGGCAATGCTGGCCGGCGTAAACTGTTCGTACTCGTGCTTCCAGTAGGTGACGAAGTCGGCGTCGAAGATGATGTCGGCGTCGAGAATCTGTCCGTTGGTCGGATTGACGCGGCTGGGCCCCATGGCAAACCCGGCGCTGGAAGTGATCCAACGGAACGTGTTGTAATTCACGTCCTCGGGGTCCCAATCCGCGTTTTCGGGCTGCTGCCGGACTTCGATGGCGTTGGAGAAGCCGGCCTGTTCGAAGGCCTTGTTCCATTCCAGAATGCCGGCGCGGATCGCGCCGCGATACGCAAAGGGGACGGTCTTTTCCAGCCAAAACACGATTGGCTTCTTCGGGGGCGACAGCTCGGCCGTGGCGTCGGCCTTTTGCAGGTCCCAGCGGTTGATGAATCGCACAAAGCGGTCTTCATCCCCCTTTTTCGAATAGTCCTTGATGGCCGTGACGAAGTAGCCCACCCGGTCGTCGGCCACGCGCGACACGTAGCCGTTGTCGGGCAACTGGCTGATCGAATAGTGGACGTTGATCGACACGCCGCGGCTGTCGGGCACGGTATCCAGGCTCTTGGTGCCGCTGGACGCGTAGGTCGCGGCGACCTCCAATTCCACGTTGTCTTTGAAACCTTTGACCGCGGCCCACGACGACTTGCTCGACGAGAACGAAAAGCCCGGCAAGACCTGCGAGATCTGCGGCAAGTCGCTCATGAACACCGGGCCCAAGTCCACCACCACGCCGCCGCCACTGGCTTTCGTGACAATTGGCAGCGCAAACAGCACGCTGTCGGTGTAGGCCATGTGGACGGCCTTTTCTTCGGGGCTCCCCTTGTTGGCGCGAAAGCGGACGTTGCGCCGCACAACGTGGACCGTGTCTTCCACCTTGCGGAACTGCCAGAGCCAATCATCGCCAAAGCCCCAGCTCATGCCGCCCAGCAGCGCACCCTCGCCGATGCCGCGGGCGATCGAAATCAGCACGATAAAATCGTGGTTGAACTGGTGGCTGTCGATTTCAGCGTAAACGTGGTTCTCTTTTTGATGCAGCTTGATCAGCCCCTCAATGGCCTTGAAATCCTTGAGCGCTTCGGCGTAAGGCGGATACTTGGGCTTGGTCGCGCTGTGCGTCGTGCTTTCAGTGGAGCTCTTGCTCGAGCTGGACTTGGTGTCGGCTTCGTGCTCGTCGGCCCAAGCCGTGGGGCAGCAGAGGGCCAAGACAATCAACCCGCTCAGCAAGCGAGAGTATGCGGTGAGGATCGACATCAGGCTTTCCCTTGAGGTTCTGGCGCGGAAAGATGGCAGGTGCAAGCCGGCAGTGCGGACGCAGCTATCAGGACCGTAAAATATAACCTAGTTTGCCGCGTTTGCACGTTCGACGCCGGGGGGCGAGGCAAAACATCCGGCTAGCGTGAAGGATTTGGTCGCCGACGTGCTGGCGGCGCCGTGCAAATGAGTATATCCGGTCCCCGGCGGGCAGCCGAGTATGCCGCCTGGAACAGCGGTAACGATTAGTGAGGTGGTGCGTATGCCGGGCTTTGGAGAAATTGAGCGGGTGCTGAACGCCTACCCGGCCGCCGGCCAGCCTACCCGAGTCGAGTATCTGGCGGCTGCCGGTGGTTTGAGCGGTGCCCGATTCTGGCGATTGGAAACGGCGCTGGGCCCGCTTTGTCTGCGGCGCTGGCCGGCCGAGCATCCCGATCGCGGGCGTTTAGAGTTCATCCATCAAATCCTTACGCATGCGGCCGCCCGAGGGTTCAACAAACTGCCACTACCGCTGGCGACGCGCGGCGGCGACACCTGGGTGTGCTTTGAGAATCATTTCTGGCAATTGGAGCCCTGGCTGCCCGGCATCGCAGACTGGTCGTCGGCGCCCAACCCTGCCAGACTGCGGGCGGCCCTGACGGCCTTGGCTCAGTTTCATCTGGCAGTGGCCGATTTTCCGCTGCCGGAACCGCGGATCGCGCCGGCGCCCGGCATCCTGCGCCGCCGGCAACAGATGGCCTGGTGGAGCGACGTGGGCATTAGCCAACTTGAACATCAAGCCGCGACCGCCGGTCGCGGGATAGCCCACGAAATCATCGACCTCTTCCACCGGACCCGCGCGCCGGTGGAATCGTTGCTGGCCCAGGCACAAACGCTGGCCGTGCCACTGACCCCCTGCATCCGCGACATTTGGCATGACAACGTGCTGTTTATCGGCGACCAGGTTTCCGGCATCGTCGACTTCGGAGCCTCGCAAGTCGATAACATCGCGGCCGATGTCGCCCGGCTGTTGGGCAGCTTGGCGGTCGACGATCCCGCACAATGGCTAGCCGGCATCGAGAGCTATCAAGACGCCGGCCGGCTGACTACCGTAGAAATTCGGCTGGTCGAGGCCTTCGATCGGGCCAACGTGTTGCTATCAGCGCTGAATTGGATGCGGTGGCTGTACCTGGACCAGCGCCGGTTCGATAATCTAGATCAGGTACAGGCCCGGGTGCAAATGCAGCTCGCACGACTGAAATTCCTGGCACGCAAGAGTTAGCGCTCGCCAGCGGACAGTTTGCCGGGCGTGCGGCTCCGCGATCAGGCTCAACTGCACGGACACAGCCTGTTATGCTAAAGTGACTGGCATGCTTACGGGGGCTTTCCTGGTCGCGGGAGTTACGACAGGCATGAATGGAATGAGACGGTTCGGCGCTCGCAAGATCATGACGCTGTTGGCGATTGGCTGCTTGTGGCACTTTGCCTCAGCGGCGAGTGCCCAGATCGACTTGTCGAAGATCATCGAATCCAGCGTCCCGACAACCAATCCGTATTCCATCTCGGCCCAATTCACGCCGGCCGCCGCGGGCCAGCCGGCCCGGCTCTTCGTCACGGCCAAAATCGGCGAGGACTGGCACGTCTACTCGGTGACGCAGCCGCCGGGCGGTCCTGTGCGGACCAAGATCACCTTGGATAAGGAACAGCCGGCAAGTCTGGCCGGCGATTTTCGCAGCATCGTGCCGCCGGAAACGCATCCCGAGCCGGCCTTCAACAACCTGCAAGTCGAAACCCACTCGGGCAGCGTCACCTGGTACGTGCCGCTAACATTTTCTGCCGGCGTCGATCCCGCGCAGGCAAGCCTCAATGGCCATGTGTTTATTCAGGCCTGCACCGAGAGCAACTGTCTGCCGCCAAAGAGCATCGCCTTCACGGCGGCGCCGGGGCCGGGCGTGCCGATTCCACCGCAGAAGCCGGCGACTCAGCAAACGCCGGCCACGGAATCACATCCGGCTGCCGGCGGCCCGACAGGCGCATCGGCCCGCGAAATCCCCACGCAATCGCATGCCCAAGTCAGCGGCCGGATCGAGCCGGCAACGAAGCTCGGCCAGGCGGCCCGGCTGCTCGTGACCCTCACGCCGGCTCCAGGCTGGCACGTGTATCCGCTGCCTACGGACAACCCACCGACGATCGGCAAGCCGACGCGGCTGGTGCTCACGAGCACCGGCGGTTTGACGGCCAGCGCCCCGCGAGCCGATCGGCCGCCACTGGTGCGCCCCTCCCCCGTCGAGCCGAGCAAACAGACACGATTCTACGAAGAACCGGTCACGGTGGCTGTCGATCTGGCTCTGCCGGCCGGCGGCCAGGCCGGCAAGCACGAGATCGCAGGCGTGGTGGGTTTCATGACCTGCACGGAAGGCGCTTGCGACAAGCCGGAAGGCCTGAGCTTTGCAGCCACGATTCCCGGCGGCATGGCCGGTCCGGTCACCGTGCGCTTCGAACCGGCCCGCTACATCGACGCCGTGAAAGCCGCCGGCCCGGAGCCGGGCCCCGCGGCGGCGAAAGCTCCGCCAGCCGGCTTTGATGCCAAAAGTGTCGTGGTTCGCGGCTCCAGCGAAACGGCCAGCATGCCGATCTGGATGGCGATGCTGTTTGGCCTGGCCGGCGGATTCATCCTGAACTTCATGCCCTGCGTGCTGCCGGTGATCGGCTTGAAGATTCTCTCGTTTGTCGAGCAGAGCGGCCACTCGCGCGGCCGGATCTTCATGCTCAACATCTGGTACACGCTCGGCATGCTGAGCGTGTTCATGGTGCTGGCCGTGCTGGCCGTGTTCTTCGAGTTCGGCTGGGGCCAATGGTTCACCTTCAGCGCGTTCAACATCGTCTTGGTCTGCGTGCTGTTCACGATGTCGCTCAGCTTCTTGGGCGTGTGGGAGATCCCCCTGCCCGGCTTCGTGGGCACCGGCCGAGCCAACGACCTGGCCGCACAGGGGGGCGCGAGCGGGGCCTTTTTCAAAG
>DATCFX010000095.1:0-1687 GCA_036509275.1 Pirellulales bacterium
GAACTTCGCCACCCACGTCGGCCCGCTCGGCGACCGTGGGGTAAGGGGGCGCTGCGCGCGCTGGCGACCTTCGCGGCCGGTATTCTCCGCCGCCAGCAAAATCAGCCTGAAAGCACGCCGCCGGTGAATAAGATGGGTTGATCTTGTCGGCCGATGATTTGTAGGTTGCCTCGTCGGCCAGCGCGGCGTCTAGCTCTTTGACATACGTCTGGAGCTGGCCGGCAAGATCTTCGGCCGGGACAACGGCCGACAGTTTCGGCACGGCCGGAGCATCGGCCAGCAGGCGCGCGGGCGTGACACCGGCCAAAATCACGAGGCTAAAGCAGAGGAACTTTTGCAGGTGGCGTATCACGTGGGGGGTCGACTCCGGTTGATGAGGTCCGAGACGCTCGATTGGCGCGAGAGCGCCGCTAGTCTGCTTGCCGGAGACGCGCGCGTCAAGCGGCCACGCCGGCAGGGAACCCGCCGGGCTCAACCCTGGCAACCTTCCCAGGCAGTTCGCAGACTCAACCGCTAGAACGTCTGGTTGGTGTCGACCAGGAAGCTGCCGTTGTTGGCGACCGGGATGTAGGGCATCCAGGTGCGGCCGGCGACCGTGGTGCTGCGGGCGTTGCGGGCGGGATAAAAGCTCAGGCCGACCATGAAGTCGTAGATGGCATGATGCGACACGCCGCCGGTAGGCCGCAGACCTTGAAAGTTCGAGAACAGCATCACGCGGTCCGAAAGCGGAGTCTCGCTCCGCCAACCATAGATGTTGGTTTCGAAGTCGTTGTCGCCGTTCATCCGGTAATCGCTGGGCAGGCCGGTCCAGACCCAGGCGTCGGTTTTGCCAGGCCCGAATTTGTGGTGCCAGAACAGTTGGCCCTGGCTGATGCCGCGGTATTCGACGACGCTGCCGGCAGGGCCGGCGCGATCGGCCTGATTGAGTCGCAGCGCACCCCAAAAACCGATTTCGTTGCGAGCCATTATGGCGTACGCCACCTGCAAGCGAAGTTGGCTGAGCGCCGGCGATTGCTGATACGCCCCAAAATTGCCGTTGATCATCTGGTCATACACCAGGCCAAAACTGATCGGCTTGTCGAAATCGGCCCGGCGAAAAATACCGGTCGTCAGAAAAATCTGCTGCTGGCTGTCGTACTGCGAGCCAAACGTGCCGTAGCTCATGCCGAACTGGGCGCCGATGCCATAGCAGGCCAGCCAGGGAAGCGGCGCTGCCAGGTTGAATCCCTGGGTCGCGCCGCTGTTGCCATGCGGCTTGGTATTGCCATCGGGAATGCTCCGCCAGGTTTCGAAGCCTTCGAACAAATACGCGCCAAAGCCGGGCTCATGGTCGGCAGCGGGTGGGGCCCAGTCGGGCCAACGGGCGAAGAGTTGCTGCGAGCCGCTGGCGCCGATCGCGCTGCCCGTCCCGTTGCCAAGAAACAGCATCCGCAGGAATCCGCCGCCCAAGAATCCGCCGCCCGACGGGGTATAGGGCTGGTACACGCCGGGCGGATTGACAATCGTCGGCGGCGGCCCGGCAGCCGCCGGTGCCATGATCGCATCCCAGTTGGGTGAGGTGCTTGCGTTGGGTACTTCCCAGGCATTATTGCCGACATTGAACGGAGCGGCCGCGCCCGGCTCGCCGCTGCCGGGCAGCGCTTCGGACAGCGCCGATTCAGCGGCTGGCGCCCCCGGGGCGGATGGC
>DATCFX010000096.1:0-8694 GCA_036509275.1 Pirellulales bacterium
CGGTTAGGCCGGTCAAGGCTTCGCTGTACCAATACTGGGCACCCAAGCGGACAAGACCCGAATCTTTCCCCTTGTGTTTTTCGGCCTCGTCCCACCATTGGTCACCCAGCGAGACGAGGGCCGCTGCGCCTTCCGGCGGCGTTTGGCTTTTGGCAGCTAGTTCCTTGAGCGGCCCGTCGGGGCCCTTGGCAAGGTGCGGCAGGCCTTGCTCCCAATCACCATGCACGAGACACAGGTAACGGCCTACGGCCAGGTTCGCGGCCGGGTCGTCCGGCGTCTGTGTCAGCACGGCCTGGGCCTTGTGCCAGGCATCCCATTGCTGTTTCGCCGTGGCGATGCCCTTCGTGACCTCGATAGACCGCTTCGCGAGGCCAGAATCCTTCGCCTTGCGCGCGGCAACGAGTGCCACGTCGGCAAACTGTTTCGCGGTCTCGAAGTCAGCGGCGGCCTTGGCATCGTCGACATGCGAGAGGGCTGCTTCAGCAATCGCGCGGTTGGCCTCAACCGGATGCGGCTTGCCGGCCATCTCGTTCAGCGCGGCGGCCAGTTGCTCGGCCAGCTCGCCTCCGTAACGGACCGCCAGGATTCCAATGACCCGTTCGGCCAAAGCCGGGTTCGCGGCCTCGACCGCCAGATCGCGCGCTTCGCGCAACATTATATAGACGACCGCAGGCGCGTCCTTGCTGGTTTGCGATTCCTTGAGCAGCTTTTCGGTCACGGCTGATTTCGCCTCCGGTCGCCGGGCCTGGGCATAATCGTCCTTATAGGCGTCCTTGAGCAGCTTGAGCGCCTCGCGCTGGGCATCCTCGTCCGGAATCGGCAACTTCGCATCGGCCGCCACTGCCGGCTGGGCCACTGCCGGCGGGCCTGCAGTTGCGGATGGCTGCTCGGCTTTCATGGCGGCGGCTGGGGCAGCGGCCACCGTGGGCAATGTCGCTCGCGACCAGTCAATTTTGCACGCGGGTAGCGCCTCGCGGAGTTTTTCATACCCGGCTTGCGAGATCGGCGGATCGCTAATCCCAAGAAGCGTCAACAATTTCATTCCCGATAGCGTTTCGACGCTACGCTCGGTAATCCGGGTATTGCGGATGTGCAATTCCCGAAGGGCGGGTAGTTTTGCAATCGATGCCAACCCGGCGTCGCCAATGGGCACGGAGTCGAGCAGCAGATACTGGAGGCTCGCGCACGCAGCCAGATGTTTGCATGCAGCGTCGGTGACGCGGGTGCCATTCAAATCCAGGAATTGGAGCGACGGTAGGTGGCTCAAGTACCCGATTCCAACGTCCGTAACCGCGGTGAAATGGATCATCACACGACGCAGGGACTTGATGCGGGCAATGCTTTGAGCGCCGCGGTCGCTCATTGGGCATCTTCCCGCGAAAAGCTCGGTCAGGCGCGTCAGTCCAACGAGTTGCTCCATCCCGGCATCTCCGAACGCCGTTTCGCGCACCCACAGTGCGCTCAGTTGCGAATGCGTGCCGATATGGCGGGCGCAATCGCTGGTAATTCCCGTGCCACGGAGGTTTAAGCGGTTCAAATGGCTCAATCCGTCGAGATTGCTAAGCGACTCGTCATTGATTTGCCGCAGTTTCTCCAGTTCGACGGCCCAAACGGTAAAAGCGGTTGCGGGAAGCGTGTCCGCGCGGCGTAGCGTGACGAGCTTGTTATCGGGCTGCTTGACCTCCACCTTGCCGCCGACGCTCAAGACCCACTCGGCCGCTTTGCGCTCGAGCGCTGGGTTGAATGGGATTTCCGGCGCGGCGGGTGCAGGTGCAGCGATGATCGAGGCGTTCGCCGGCAGCGTCGCGGTCGTGGTGCTGGCTTTTTCTATTGAAGGAGATTTGCTCGGTGGGGCTGGAGCCCCCGGTCGCTGACGCTTTCGGCTCGCCACTTGAGAATCGGTAGCGGCAGCTGCGGTGGTCGCATCGGTCGGGCTGGCGGCCTTTGGCGGCTCTTTGGAAAGCATGCCCGGCACGAGCCAACCGCCGAGGGCCAACAGCAGCACGACGGCTGCGCCGGCCGCGATCAGCGGCGTTTTCGAGCGGGCCGCCGGGGCCTTTTTCGTTGATGCACGCGAGCCGCTGGGCAAATCCGTGGGCAGGTTCGTCGGCAATGCCGCGGGCACTTTGGGAGCCGGGGCAATCGCAATCGGCGCCGGGGCACGGCCGCTTTTCACCGCTTCGAGCGCTTCGCGAACTTCGCGCATCGTGGCATAGCGCTGTTCGGGCCGCTTGGCCACCATCTTGCGATACACCGGCTCGAGTGCGGCCGGCACGTCGGGCCGGGCTGCCGTGAGCGACGGAATCGGCGACTCGCGATGGGCTACCAGCTTCTTCATCGACGTGTCGGCGTCGTACGGCTTTTTCGCAGTGAGCAGGCAATAGAGCGTGCAGCCCAGGCTGTAGATGTCGCTGCGGGCGTCGGCGTGCTTGGTATCCAGGGCCTGCTCGGGCGACATGAAATCGACCGTGCCCATCACGCTACCGGCCGCGGTGAGCCCGTCGTCGGAATCGCCCTCGGCCAGTGGATTGTCGAACCGGGCCAGGCCCATGTCGAGGATCTTCACGGTGCCCTGCTTATCGAGCAGCAAGTTCGAGGGCTTCACGTCGCGGTGAATGATGCCCTGCGCATGCGCGTGCTCCAATCCGCGGGCAGCCTGCACGACGCAGTCGATCGCTTGGGCCACGCTCATCGGGCCTTGTGTCTTGACGATGGCGGCCAGGTCCTGCCCTTCGACGTATTCCATCACGAGGTAATGCATGCCGGCCGCTTCGTCGGCGTCGTAAGCCGTGACAATATGCGGATGCGTCAGCCGCGCTGCGGCCTTCACCTCGCGCTGAAAGCGAGCCACGGCCTCCGCCGAAGCCAGTAGCTTCTTGGGCAGCACCTTGAGCGCCACAACCCGATCCATGCGGCGGTGCCGGGCTCGAAAGACCTGCCCCATGCCGCCGGCGCCCAGCTTGTCGATGACGAGGTAGTTCCCCAGCACGAGCGCTTCGGCTCGGCTTTGATAAACTGCCGCGGCCTGGAAACGCGAGAGCTTGCCTTGCTCGACCAGCTCGCGGGCCAGCGTATCGGCATCGTCGGTGAGTTTAACGGCCGAGGCTGCCTTGAGCGTTTCGATCTCCGCCGTCGGCAGCAAACCGACTTCGGACAGCCCCTCGAGGAACTTTACAATCGAAAGAGACATGGCGCAGCTCGATCAACCGGAGAACCCAACACGGCATCTTGTCCTAAAACGCCAGGAGCCGCACTACAGCGGAGCGGAATCCGTAATCTGTACCGCCAGGCGTCTGCCGTCCATCATTGCGCATTTTCAGCCCGCAGTCGATTGAGAAAACCCGCCAGGTCGACCGGCAGGGGCATTTCGTAGCTCAACGTGCGACCGGAGGTGGGGTGGACGAGGCTTAGCTGCGCGGCGTGCAGGGCGACTCGCGGAGCGCCGCTGGGGTCGACCAGGGCGGATCCGTGCAGCGGTTTGATGTAGACCTTTTCGCCGCAGATCGGATGGCCGGCTTCGGCCAGATGGATGCGAATCTGATGCGTGCGGCCGGTCTCGAGCTGGCAGCGAATGAACGTGTAGCCGGCGAGTTCTTCCAGCGGTTCGATGTGCGTCACGGCGCGCTTGCCGACGCCCGGCTCGCGCGTGCTGCCGCGCCGGCCGTCGCCCCGATCGCGCACCAGTTGCGACTCGATCGTCTGGGCCGCGATCCGGCCCAGCACGATGGCCAGATAACTGCGGCCGGTGGTATGCCCGCGAAACTGCTCGCCCAGGTGCCGCTCGGCCGGCACGGTGCGCGCAAAGACCATCAGCCCACTGGTCTCGCGGTCCAAGCGGTGTACCGGCCGCACCGGCGGGGTGCGTGCCGCCTGCCGTGGGCCGCGGCCGGACGGGCGGCCGAGCTTTTTGGCGATGATCCGCGGCAGCAGATCCTCGAGTGTCGGTTGCAGTTGCTTGCGCTTGGCTGGCCAGTTCTGCTCCTCGGCGTGCCGCACGCTCGTCATGCCGGCCGGCTTTTCGACCACGACCAGGTGCGGATCGAGATAGCGAATGCGGACGTCGTCTTCGCGTGCCGGTGGCGCAGCCGGATGCGGCAGCACGCGCACGACTTCGCGCAGCTTGAGCCGCCGCCCGGCATCGAGGCACAGGTTGCCGTTGATCTGCACTTGCCGGCCACGCACCAGCCGCCGCACGTCCGACCACGAAGGCTCCTGCGGCAGCCAGGCCCTTAAGGCCGTGGCCAGCGTCTGGTTGGCCTGCTCGGCCGCGACATGAAAGATCTGCGCACTCGGCTTCATCGGGGTTGTTCTTAGCTCGCGCAAATCCTCGCCGGTATTATGGCGCCACTACCGCAGGCGGCAGCCCCGACTCTCGGGAGCCCGGCTGTCGGGGCCGCGCCATCGAAACTATGATAGATAGTAACAGCCCCGGCGCGAGCCACAATTGCCGCTCGCGTTTCGTGGACTTGAACCCTTTGGGGCCGGCTTCGCGCCGGCTTTGCCCACCGTGCCACCGGCCGAACTCGCGCACCTGGAAATGCTGGCCGAAGTGCAAGCCCTGGTCGAAGAGGTGCGGGCCTGGGCGGCCGATGCACCGGATTGGTCGCCGGCACGGCAGTGCCGCGCACTCGTCAAGCTCTGGGCCACGCGGGTCGATACGCTGCGAGTCCGGCTCGAGGCGCCGCTGGTGGTGGCCACGCTAGGCGGCACGGGCACCGGAAAAAGTTCCCTCGTCAACGCGCTGGTGGGCGGAGTCGTGACGCCGGCCGGCCGGGAGCGGCCCACCACGCGCGAGCCGGTGCTCATCTGCCGGCCGGAAGTAAACCCGCAACTGCTGGGCATCGACCCGGCCAGCGTGCAGCTTGTGCAGCGTGACATCCCGCTGCTGCGCGACCTGGTGGTCCTGGATTGTCCCGATCCCGACACGACCGAAGACGCCCAGGCCCGGGATACGAACCTGGCGCGCTTGCGGCATTTGCTGCCGCATTGCGACGTGCTGCTGGTGACCACGACGCAGCAAAAGTATCGCAGCGCGTGCGTGGCCGAGGAACTGGCGGGCGCGGCCGTGGGCGCGCGGCTGGTGTTTGTGCAGACGCATGCCGACGTGGAGGATGACATCCGGCCCGACTGGCGGCGATTGCTGGAGAACGAATACCGCGCCGGCGAGCTGTTGTTTGTGGATTCGCTGTCGGCGCTGCGCGACGTGGAGGCGGGCGTCGAGCCGCGCGGCGATTTCGGCCGCCTGGTCGACCTGCTGACGCGCGAGCTGGCCGGGGCCGCGGCGGGGCGCATTCGGCGCGCCAATTTTCTCGACCTGGCCGATGCCGCCTTGGCCGCCTGCCGCCAGCGCATCGACGAGGCACTGCCGAAGGTGGCTCTACTGGACGCCGCCATCCAGGAGCAGCGCGCGCGGCTCGCCGCCCAACTGGCGCGGCAAATTCGCGAGGAACTCGGGCACAGCCGCCGCTCGTGGGAAAACCGCCTGCTGGGCGAAGTTGCCGGCCGCTGGGGGTTCAGCCCTTTTGCCTGCCTGCTGCGGGCATACCAGGGCCTCGGCGGCATCCTGTCGGGCGCGGCCCTGCTGCGCGTGCGGACGCCGGCCCAGTTGGCGCTCTGGGGCATGCTCGAAGGGGGCCGCAAATGGCACCAGCGCTCGCGGCGCCGCGTGGCGACCGAGAGCCCGGCCCGTGCCGTCCGCTTTTCGTGGGAGGCCACCGAACTACGCACCGCGGCGATCATTGTCGACGGCTATGCCAGCGACGCCGCGCTGGGCCGCGTGGAAACCCAGATTGACGCCCTGGGGCGCGAGGCCGGCTCGTTGGGCAACCAATTGATCGACCAGATCGGCGGCCAACTGCAACGCCTGATCGCACGCCTGGCCGATCGCCACAGCGGCTGGCTGGTGCGCTACCGCTACGAACTGCTGCTGGGGCTGATGCTGGTTTTGTTGGCCTATCGCTTCGGCCGCAACTTTTTTTACGACTCGTGGCTGGCGCCCCAGTTGGGTCTGGCCCCGCAGGCCGAACCTTTGCTGGGGGTCGATTTCTTTCTCGGCGCCGGCTTGTGCCTGCTGCTCTGGTGCGGCCTGCTCTTGTGGTTTTTCGCCGCGCGTTTGCGCCGCGGTCTGGCCAGCGGGCTGGCCGTGCTCGAAGAGCAATGGGCGAACCCCGCGGTCACGGCCGAGTTGTTCTCAACCCTTGACCAGCGCTGTCGGCAGATTCACACCTGGCGCCACCGCCTCGAGCGGCTCGAAGCCCGGGTGGAAAGCCTCCGCCGCCGCGTGACCGGTCCGGAAGGGCTGGGCCATCGCATGGCAACGCCTGAGCCCTCGGCGCGAGTGGATTAAAGCAATTAGCAGAACCAAACTACGTGCATGGCCCGAAAGCGAACAACGAACCGACGATCGGCGGACGGTACCGGCGCAGCGCCGCCGCGAACCGTATATCTGATTGCTGGCCCGAATGGGGCCGGAAAAACTACGTTCGCTACGGAGTTTTTGCCTGGATTTGTCGACTGTCGCGAATTCCTCAACGCGGATCTCATCGCCGCTGGCCTGGCCCCCTTTGCGCCGGAAACGCAGAATGTGCGCGCGGCACGATTGCTACTGACCAGAATTCGAGAGTTGTCCGCGCTTAAACGGGATTTTGGTTTCGAGACGACTTTGGCGGGCCGCAGCTACGTGCGCATCTTGTCCGACATGAAAAAAAGCGGTTATCGAGTTCAGTTGTTCTTTCTTTGGCTGCCGAGCCCCGATCTGGCCGTCGCCCGCGTCGCGGATCGCGTTCGGCACGGAGGCCATCATGTTCCAGAACCGGATATTCGCAGAAGGTTTGCGGCCGGTATTCTCAATTTGGTTCGTCTCTATCGGCCGCTGGCCGACGCCTGGCGGCTGTATGATGCATCTGGGCTCCCACCGCGGTTGATTGCCACGAAGTCGGATGGCCAACTGGAAATACTCGACTCTGGCGCGTATCGCCAGATCGAGCAAAGTGCAAAGGAATCGACATGACGGCCCACGCAAGCGATGAAGATCGTTGGCTGACCTCCGCCGCGGATGCGGCGTTTCAGCAAGCGGCCTCGAAAGTGATTGAGCGGGCCCGACAAGCTGGCACTCCCGTCGCCATTTGGCAAGACGGCCATGTCGAGGAGATACCCAGCGATAAACTGTTGCCGAATGTGTGGGCCAACGCGCTGGCGATCGAGCATCGAGGATGGCTCAGAAAGTTCGACAATCAATACCTGAAGTATTGGGAAAATCTGCTGGGCAACGACCAGGAAGCTGCCCTGACGGAATCCCGGGTCCGGCGCCTGCTCCAGCACCACGGCGCGATCGTGGAGCCAAACGAAAGTTTAACGGGCGACGGCCGTCGGCCGGATTTTCGTTGCACAGTCGGCGACAACCATTTCTACGTCGAAGCCACCTGCGTCCAGATTGCCACAGCGGAGAAGAAGACCGGCGTCAAGAATCTGGCGACTGGCATTTTGCCCTATAACAAGATGGGCATGATCGAAGCAATCCACGCCAAGTGCAAGGAAAAGGCTTCTCCGTTCGCCGATCTAGACCGGCCGGCGCTGCTTGCCATCGGCACGTTCCACGCGCACGCTGCGATGGACTTTTCCGAAAGGTTTTTCGCTAACCTCGTTTTGACTGGCAAAGCCGCAATGGCGTGGGACATCGACACTTCCGGTCAGCCAGTGGGTGAAACTTCCGACTTCACCGGACTTGAGGCCGCAGCGTTCCTGCGGCCAGACACGACCCAAGGCGTCGGATTCGCACGCAGTTCCATCTCGGGTCTGCTGCTGTGCGGCTTTGGATTCGAGCCGCCGAGACTGCTCGGCGTGCTGCACCCCAACCCGGTCCGTCCATTCGATCCTGCCCTCTTGCCTGGCATTCAATTCGCTCGCTTGGAACTGGATCGTGCGTCAGACCAATTGACGATTCAGTGGCCCGAAGGCGGCGACTGAGCAAGGGGGCAGGTTCACTACTTCTTTCCCAGCTCGCGCTTCGCGCGGAAGAATTGGGCGAGCAGGGCGCCGCAGGGCTCGGCCAACAGGCCGGAGATCGTCTGGCAGCGGTGGTTCAGCCGCGCGTCGCCCAAGAGCCGGTACAGGCTCTCGACGGCGCCAGCCTTGGGATCGGCCGCGCCGTAGACGACCCACGGAATTCGGGCTTGTACAATCGCGCCGGCACACATCGGGCAAGGCTCGAGCGTGACGTACAGCCAGCAGTCCTCTAGCCGCCAACTAGCTAGCGCCTGGGCCGCTTGCGTGATGGCGATCATCTCGGCGTGGGCCGTCGGATCGCGCAGACTCTCGCGCTGGTTGTGGGCCGAAGCGATGACGCGTTGCTGATGCACGATCACGGCCCCCACCGGCACCTCGTCTTCGGCCGCTGCTTGTTCGGCTTCGGCCAACGCCAGCCGCATGAAACGCTCGTGTACCGGATCCGTCACGCTTGGATTCCTTACTGGGGTCCTACGATCCGCATCAGCGACTCAGGCCCGATGCCTTGCAGCCCACGGTTGCCGAACTGCACGCCGAGCGCGGGCGTCTCACCGAGCGTGCCGAACAGCCGCACGCGGTGCAAGCCGGCCGCCAAGGGGACCGGAACGTACTGCAAGCTGTAGTCGCCGTTGCGGCCGGCGAACAATTGCCGGCCGTCGATCTCGCAATTGAGCGTGTTAAAAAAGCGGA
>DATCFX010000097.1:0-4700 GCA_036509275.1 Pirellulales bacterium
CTGGCGTGAGTTGGCCTATGGCCTGTCGCCGCGAGCCCCGACGACGCAGGCTCCGTTTCATGTGATTCCCGCTAATTACGACGCCGGCTTCGTCTCCGTCGACAGCAACTCGTGCGCACGCTGCCACGACACGGTGAACGAGCCGGTCCGCGAGTTCAACCAGGGGCGCGACTGGTATGGCCGCATTCGCGGCTCGGACGGCATCTTTTCGTTCCATCCCTTCGCGTTGGAAAGCGTCAGCGGCAACGGCTATTCGGCGCCGGTGCGGATGCGGCCCGAACTGGAAGCGGCCGGCATCATCTCCCCTTTCGACGGCCGCATCCATACGGCCGATCGCTACCAAGGGCTCTATCGCCTGCCGCCGACGCTCTAGAGCCTGCGTGCAAAACAAGACAGACCACGGATGGCACGGAAATTAAAAACATCCGTGCCCATCCGTGTCATCCGTGGTTGCCTCTTCGTATAATGTCGCAATCAGCTTCTTTGCGAGTCCTGTTGCTCCAGTGGATAGGTGTGTCATGGAAAAAGCCACGTTTGCCGCCGGTTGCTTTTGGGGCGTGGAAGAGCGGTTCCGCAAAATGACCGGGGTCGTGGCCACGGCCGTGGGCTATTGCGGCGGGACCACCACGAGTCCTACCTACCAGCAAGTCTGCACCGACAGTACCGGCCACGCCGAAGCGGTCGAGATCGAATTCGATCCGGCGCAGGTGAGCTACGAGCAATTGCTCGACGCCTTCTGGAGCAATCACAACCCCACGACCCGCAACCGCCAGGGGCCCGACGTCGGCAGCCAATACCGATCGGCCGTCTTCTATCACAGCGAAGCCCAGCAACAGGCCGCCATCGCCGCGCGCGACAAGCTGGCCGCCAGCGGGCGGTTCGACCGGCCGATTGTCACCCAGATCGTGCCGGCGGCGGAGTTCTATCGGGCCGAAGACTATCACCAGCAATACCTGGCCAAGCGCGGCATGGGCCAGTGCCACACCTGATGAATAGCCTGTTCAATTAAACACCGGCCAGCGCGTCAGCCGCGCTTTTCACGCGGCACAAACTCGCGTTCTGCCGGGCCGTTGTAAATCTGACGCGGCCGGCAAATCTTTTTCGTCGGCGAGGCGTGCATCTCGCGCCAATGCGCAATCCAGCCGGGCAACCGGCCGATGGCAAACAGCACCGTAAACATCTGCACCGGCAAACCCATCGCCCGGTAAATGATGCCCGAGTAAAAATCGACATTGGGATACAGCTTGCGCTCGATGAAATACGGATCCGAGAGCGCGGCCGCTTCCAGCTCCTTGGCAATGTCGAAGATCGGGTCGTCGATGTGCAGCTTGTTGAGCAGGATGTCGCAGGTCTTTTTGATGATCGTGGCCCGCGGATCGTAATGCTTGTACACGCGGTGGCCAAAGCCCATCAGGCGGAACTTGCTGTTCTTGTCCTTGGCCATGTCGATGTACTTGCGGACGTCGCCCCCTTCGGTGCGGATGCGTTCGAGCATTTCGACGCAGGCCTGGTTGGCGCCGCCGTGCAGCGGTCCCCACAACGCGCAAATGCCCGCCGAGATCGAGGCGAACAGGTTGGCGTTGGCGGAACCCACCATCCGCACGGTCGAGGTGCTGCAATTCTGCTCGTGGTCGGCGTGGACGATCAACAGCAGGTTCAAGGCCCGCACGAAGTCGGGGTCGATGATGTACGGTTCGGCCGGTACGGCGAACATCATCTGCAAAAAGTTTTCGGAGTAGGTCAGGTCGTTGCGTGGATAAATGAACGGCTGGCCGATCGACTTCTTGTAGCTCATGGCCGCGATCGTGGGCAGCTTGGCCATCAGCCGATAGATCGAAATCTCGACCTGCGCCGGATCGGTCGGATCGAGCGAATCCTGGTAGAACGTCGAGAGCGCCCCGACCACGGAGCTGAGAATGGCCATCGGATGGGCGTCGCGCGGAAAGCCATTGTAGAACGCGCGCATGTCTTCGTGCAGGATCGTGTGCCGCTTGAGTGACTTGCGGAATTGAGTCAGTTGCTCGCAATTCGGCAGTTCGCCGAAGATCAGCAGGTAACTGGTTTCGACAAAGTCACACTGCTCGGCGATGACTTCGATCGGATAGCCGCGATAGCGCAGCACCCCCTTGTCGCCGTCGAGATACGTGATGGCGCTGGTGCAAGCGCCCGTGTTGACGTAGCCCTCGTCCAGGGTGATGTAGCCGGTCTTGGCGCGCAATTGGGAAATATCGACGGCCAGTTCCTGCTCGCTGCCCTCGACCACCGGCAGATCAATCTCTTGGTCGTTGAGGCGTAATTTCGCGACCCCGCTCATAGGCGGCGTTCCTTTCTGTTCCACTTCGGTAGCACGAACCAGCAGTTTAGCCGCGCCAGCCGCGTTCGACAATTCATCGATTCTGCGTTGATTTTGCGTCTTGCTGTCGCCCGATTCGTAACCATTCGTTAATGCCGCTCGAGCAAGTCCGCGTAAGAGGCCTGGATCCGCATCTCGTCGGCAATCCCGAACCGCAGGGCCAGCGCCGCGACCTGCCGGTGGCCTTCGATCGCGGAAACCTGCGGCCCCAGCACCGCCTCGAACTCGATAAAATCGCCCAATCCGGCCACCTGGTCCAAATGAATACGGACATTGTCGGCCAAGAAAACCTCTCGCTGCTTCTCGACCACGACGCGCGTGCCGCAGGCGTGGGCCAACGCCCGTTTCACTTCGGCCGGCGAGTCCACCGCTGCCAGGATGTAATTGCTGAGCTTGGCCGAGGGCTGATCCGGCCGCTCGTACCACACGAGTTGGGCCTGGCGGCCGTCGATTTCGCGGAGTTTGAGCCGCCCGTCGCGGCTGCCGAAGTACGTATCGACCTGCCGCTGGATCCCCAGGTGCTCGGTGGCGACCTGCACGGCCACCTGGCGGGCCGCCGCCAGCGAACCGAGCCGCGCCTTGAGCTCAATATTCTGTGCGTTCATCGCCCGAATATTGTCCCGCCCCGTGATTGCGGGGCCATGCGCCGCACGTCCAAATAGTTCGGGCCGAGCGTCTTGTCCGCCAGGATCAACTCGGGCTCCAGTTTGGCCGGCCCCGCGGCCACGTCGCTGGCGTGCAGCACGCAGCGCCGCTCGCCGGCTTTGACCGGCTGCTCCAGGGTCCCACTGGCCAGCTTGAGCAACGCGGTCCCATCGGTCTTGAGCGGATCGAACAAAAGCGTGAACTCGTAGTCGCCGCCGGCGGCGAACCGCACGTCCCAATGGCCTTGGCTGCCCGGCTTCCAGTCGCCCGAGGGGGCCCGCCGGTCCTGCCGCGTCAGCAACGTGGGATTCTCGTGCGGCGAGCCGAGCACAATGGGCGGCGGCGCGTAGCCGCGCGACGCGCCCACGTCGTCGAACCACGCGTCGTATTCCGCTTTCAGCCGCCGCACAATCTGCGGGTTCGACCCCGCGATATCGTGCATCTCGTTCGGATCGGCCACTACGTCGTACAGCTCGAACCGGGTATTGCCCGGCTTCCAATTCGGCGCGGCGCCCATTGGCTGCACGAGCTTGTAGCGCGGTTCGCGCGCCGAAAACGCCCGATACCGCTCGGGCTGGTCGCCGCGATGCCATTGGAAGAACAAGGTCCGCGCGGGCCAATCCTGGTTTCCCTGGCCGGTCAATTGCGGCCACAGGCTGCGACCGTCGAGCTTCACTTCCTCGGGCGGATGAGCACCGCAGGCTTCGAGAATGGTCGGCGCCAAGTCGATGTGCGCGGCGATCGTCGCGACACTACCCGATTCGTTTTTCACGCCCGGCCCGCGAATCATGCACGGCACGTGGATGCCGCCTTCGTAGGGCGTGCCTTTCATGCCCTTCAGGCCCACATTGTATCGCGGCTGCGGCGGGCCATTGTCGGTCAGGAAAATCACCAGCGTGTTATCGGCCAGGTGCAGTTCATCGAGCGTATCCAGCAAGCGGCCGACGTTGTCGTCGATGTTCGTAATCATCGAATACGCCCGCGCGATATCGTCGCTGCCCACGTTGCCAGTCGGGTTGCCTTGCGTGGGAAAACGCTCGGGCCGCAAATCCTGCTGGAGATAACGCTGATAATCCAGCTCGGGCGCCTGGTACGGCGAGTGTGGGCAGTTGAACGGCAGGTACACAAAGAACGGCCGCTCGTCCTGCTTGCGAATGAAGTCCAGTGCCGCACTGGTGTACACATCGCTGCAATAGCCTTGGGTCTTGACCTGCTTGCCGTTGTGCGACAGCGTGGGACTGAAATAGCTGTTGCCCGACGGCGGATCGGCCGGCTGGCATAGGCCGCCGCCGAACAGCACCAGCGATTCCTGAAAACCCTGATCCATGGCGCGCATCGGATAGCAGTCCCCCAGGTGCCATTTGCCAAAAATGCCGGTGCGGTAGCCGGCCGCGCCCAGCGTCTCGGCCAGCGTGACTTCGGCCGGATCCATCATCGCCCGGCCCGAAAACGTGTCGATGGCCCGCGTGCGGTAGTTGTAGCGGCCGGTCATCAGGCTGGCCCGAGTCGGCGTGCAAACCGGCGAAACGTAAAAGTGCGTCAACTCGACCCCCTCGCGTGCCAGCCGGTCGATCCGCGGCGTATGGATCACGGGGTTGCCCTTCATCCCTAAATCGCCGTAGCCCTGGTCGTCGCTCATGATCAGCACGACGTTGGGCCGACGCGCGGAGCCGGCCGCCGCGGCCCAGTGGCTGGCGGAGTT
>DATCFX010000098.1:0-3092 GCA_036509275.1 Pirellulales bacterium
TTCGAGGCCAGCGAACACGCGGCGCCGTTGGACCCGGCGGCGCGCGAGCGCCTGTTCGGGCCGATTCTTAGAGGAAATGCGGAAGTAGGAATGATGAATGCTGAATGACGAAGGCGCGTTGTCCTTCATTCATCATTCATCATTCCTACTTCATCATTCTTTCCCGACCCGCTCGCGCAGCGCATCGGTCAGGCGCAGCAACGTCGCCACGTCCAGTTCCTCGGCCCGGCTCGTTTCGCTTAAGCCCTGGCCGGCGAGCAGTTCGTCGACGGCCGGCTTGTCCAACTGCTCTTTGAACGCGCTGAGGACCACGCTGCGCAAAAACTTGCGGCGGTGAAAGAACAACGCCCGAATCGTCTGGTGAAAAAACGCCACGTCGGCGATTCGTGCCCGAAGCTCGGGCCGCAGCGTGATTTGCACGATGGCGGAGGTGACCTTGGGACGCGGCCAGAAGACGGTGGGCGCCATCAGGCGGACGATCTCGGCGTCGCACTGGCTTTGCACCCAGACGCTCAGTGCGCCGTAATCCTTGGTGCTCGGCTGGGCGACGATGCGGTCGGCCAACTCCTTTTGGATCGTGGCGGTCATCGTGATCGGCACTGGGTCTTCGGCCAGCAGATTCGAGAGCACCGGCGTGGCGATGTTGTAGGGCAGGTTGGCGGCGAACTTGAAACGCCGGCCGGGCGCGGCCGCCAGCTTGGCTCGCACCTGCTCCATGAGCGTGGGGTGCAAATGGTTTTTGTTTCGCAGGGCATCCTGGTTCAACAGCGTGACGTTGGGCACGTCGACCAACTCTTCGCTGGCCAGCAGGTGCATATGGGAATCGACCTCCACGCTGACCACTTCGGCCGCCCGCTCGGCCAGGATGGCGGTCAACGAGCCGGTGCCGGTGCCCACCTCCAGCACCACGTCGCGCTTGTCGAGCTGGGCCGAGTCGGCCAGCAGCGTGACCAGGTTCAGGTCGATCAGGAAGTTCTGGCCGTGGCGTGTGCTGGGCCGAATGCCCACTTCGGCGAAGCGGCGGATCAAAAACGACTGCGTTTGATGACGCGACATGAACGGCGGCCGGCAAAGGGTGCGGGGATTTCGGGAGCAATGGTTATGATAACCCGCACCGGAAAAGTTCCCAGCCGCTAAAACCCGGGCCACGCGCGGATCGCCCAACGCAGCAGGCAGACGTCACTGCGCGGTCAGGATCGAGCGACGATCCACGGAGCGTGGCCTGCTATTTTGCCAGCGCTATCTCAGCGAGTCGCTGTCGCGGGCAAAATCTTGCGTCGCATCGTGCGGATAGAAGTAGCGGCCCACGTGATCGGCCAACACCTTGATGAACTGCCGGCGGAATTCCTCCTCCGGTTTTTCCGAGGTGGGTACGCCCGTATTGGGCGGGTAGACCAACTGCGGCATGTGGCTCTCGAAGGCAATTTTGCCGTGATCTTTCATATCGACGACCTGCACGGCCACCTGCGCCTTGCCTTGATACAGGGTCTGGCCCTGGTAAATGCTGAAGTGCTCCAGATCGATGCCGACCACCATGTCGGCGTCGAGCGCTTCGCCAATTTCGTTGAACTCGGTCCACTCGTGTTCGTCGGTCCACTCGCTGACCTTTTGGGCATCGATGATCTCGACCTTGCTCGAGTGCTGTCGCAAGAGGATGCCGAGTTGCCTGGCGATCTCGGCGTGTACGTTGCCCGTCGTGTATTGCAGTTCGACGACCGGCCGGCAGACCACCGCCACGCGCTTGTTTTTCAGCCCCGGAAACTCGGGGGCGACGTCATTGCCTTTGATCACGTACAGGGCGCCGGCCAGGGCATTGACGCAGCCGCTCTGACAGGCGACGAGCATCCCGCCGATCGCTGCGGCCAGTAGCCAGGCCCCGAAGTTCCGAAGGGTGCGATCCATCGCGCGTTTACCTGTGGGCTAAACCGGGACTGGTCAGGGTGAGACATCCATCAACAAGGGCCACGGCGGTCGATCGCTCGCGGCTGATCAGCCAAACAGGATGCGCCGCAGCCAATCGAGCATGGTCACGGCGGCGAGCACCAGGCCCACCGCCGCCAGCAGCAGGTCGCTGGGCGTGCCTAGCACCGGCCGACCGCGAACGGCCGAGGCCACCATCCAGGGGCCAGCCACCATTGCCGCCAGCGCCAGCAGCGGTCCGCCCGCATTGGCTGCCAGTGCAGCGGCCAACTGGCCGCGCATCGTGTGCGCCCAGGCAGTGGTCATGCCACAAAACGGGCAACGCAGCCCGAACCAGGTGAAAAATGTGCATGGCGGCAAGCCTAAATGCTCGTGCGTCCCGATTCCGCGCGGATCCGGATGCAAGCAAGCGGCGATCACCAGCGCCAGCAACAGGCCGCCACCCAGCGTCGCCAGCAGACCTCTGGCGGCAGGCGACAACCGGTCATGAGCGTGTTGGCTGAGCTGGTCCAAAACGAACAATCAGAAGGGTGCGGAAAGATAGCGGCGGCCGTAGGCGACCGCAAGAGGGATTTAACGAAGTGAAGAGTGAAAAGTGAAGAGTGAAAAGTGAAAAGCGCTAGCGTTGCATTCCGACCGTTCGATTCATCGTTCTACATTTTTCATTTTTCACTCTGCACTATCTTCTGTTCCTCCCGCTCTCGTGTCGCCGTCGATCCGCAGCCGGCGGATCGCCGTGGCTCGGCCGGTTTGCTCGTCGACGTCAACGATCGAACCGCACAGCCGCACGTCCCGTTCGGCCACCTCGAACTGGGCCGGCACGAACGTCCGCGTGGCGTGCATCACGCGGTCGATCCGCCGCCCCAAGATGCTCTCGTACGGGCCGGTCATGCCCACGTCGCATTGAAAGGCCGTGCCGCCCGGCAGAATCGCTTCGTCGGCCGTGGGCACGTGCGTGTGCGTGCCGAGCACCGCCGACACGCGGCCATCCAGATGCCGGCCCATCAGTTGCTTGTCGCTGGTGGCCTCGGCATGAAAGTCGACGACGATCACCCGGACCTCGGGCGGCAGTTGGGCCAGCACGCGGTCGGCAGCCGCCCACGGACAATCGACCGGCCGCATGAACACCCGGCCCAGCAGGCTGATCACCGCCACGCGCGTCCCGTTGCGGG
>DATCFX010000099.1:0-1830 GCA_036509275.1 Pirellulales bacterium
GGCCGCTTGGCAGCCAACAGCACCTGGAGCGTATGTTCGCTCAACTCGGCCAGCCGCTGCCGCTCACTGTGCCGCACTTCGTATTCGTATGCCATGCGGCGGCGCGGCGTCGGCAGGTTGACCAGGTGGAACATGGCATCCAGGGTCAACGGATGCGGAAAAAACACGCCGACCGGCCAGTCGCCCGGCGACAGCGAGTTGCCGCTCACGCAATGCGCCTTGTGGTCGTCACAGCGGTCGAAGTAGCTCGCCCGCTGGGCGCGCTCCGGATGGCTGGGGATCCCCACCAGCAAATACTGGATGCTGGTGTGATGGCCCGAATTCCAATACTCGGCCACCATCGCCGGCCGCGTCCAGTCCATCAGCGGGACGAGGCGCGCCCGGGCGGCCTCACCTGGCTCCGCGGCCACGCGCTGTTCCAGGGCGCGCTTGACCCGCGCCACCTGGTCGTCGCGGGCCAACAGGTCGCGCAGTTGGCGCTCGGCGTTGTCGGCACGCAATTGCTCGGGACCGCTGGCGCCACTGGTCGCGCTCTTGACGCCACTGCCGCCGTCGGCCGCCAGCAGCGCGTCGATCCAGACTTCGATTTGCCGGCTCTCGACCGGCGGCGGCGAGCCTTCGCCGGCCGGCGCCAGCAGCCACGTGCCGCGGGCCCTGGCCCACAAGGCATCCAGCTGCCGCCGGGCGTCCAGCGACATGCCAGGCTCGTCCAGCGCGTGCTTCAAACGCTCGACCAGCACCAGTGCCTGCGGCATGTGCGCGGCAAGCGGCTCCAACTCCAGCGCCGCCGCTTCCCGCTGACTGTAAATCGGACTATCCAACCGGGCAATCAGCCGGTCCAGCCTGGCGACATCGGCCCCGCCGGCCGGCTGCATCGCGTCCGGAACCTGCAGACAAATCGGCTCCAACAACGCGCGGGCTTCGGCCGACAAATCAGTCGAGAGCCACGCCCTGCGCAGCTCGGCTTTGAGATCCTGCCGACCAGCCGCCTGGGCCACTAGCGCCACGAGCCGCCGCCGGGCTTGGGTGCGCGTGGTGAAATCGTCGCTGTCGAGTTGCCGCACGAGGCCCGCCACCGTCTCGGCCGCTGCTTGCGCGGCCCGATTTTGAGCCGGCTCTGCGCCGCATGCTGCGGGCGATAACCACGCGGCACAAACGGCGGCCGAGGCCAACAGCGCGGCCCACGATCGCCAACCGCTCGACAACCGGAGGACGGGCGCAGCCGGCAATGGTCGTCGTCTCATCATTGCGGGCAATCGCCAGCGTGGTTCGTGCAGGTTCGTCCAGAGAAGGTTCGCCTATCATGATATCGTGGCCGGGCATTGCCAACCAACCGCGATTCGGCCGTTACATAAAGCCGCGACCGGTGGTCGCGGGCACAATTCCAGCCCCCGCGACCCCGGTCGCGGCTTTATGGCGCATCGCCGCATCGCCGCCCCCGGCCGCGAGCCCTCTTGCCCCCAGCCGGGCTTTTCAGTACAAGTCGCGACCCCATTCGCTTCGCTCGTTCGAGCCCCCCGCGGAGGATTCGCGATGAAAGCCAGAATCGGCTTCGTGCTAGCGCTCATGCTGGGATGGTCACGCGGCGAAACGGCCGCTCAGACTGCCGATCCACCCCCGGCACTCGGCAGCGGCGGCATTACGAACCTCGATCTGCAAGGCCAATTGGAGAAGGGGCTTAAGGCGCGCCGGCCAGTCGAATTCGCCTACATCGCCCAAATCGTCGAGTTGGTCGAGGATGGCGACTTACCCCGCGACTTGGTCGATAGCACGTTCGGTTGGGCTCGCAAGAAGCGAACCAAACGCCTGCAATACTTCCAGTTCGCGCTC
>DATCFX010000100.1:0-5239 GCA_036509275.1 Pirellulales bacterium
CGCGAGGCGCCTGGGCTGCTCGAACACGCCCCGAGGTAAGCTACCAGCATACTGCCCCGGCGCGGGCGTTTCCACACGCGGCGCCAGCGCGGGACCTTATATCTGCGGAAACAGGTCGATTTCGGGCCAAGGGCGGCCCAGTTGATGCCGTCCTCGTCAGCATTCCGAAGTTCGCGCGCAGCCGGTCGGAAGCCTCACGGCTTCCGCTACGGACCGGGGAGCGGAAGCCGTCCAAGATTCCGCGGCGTGGCCGGCAGGCTGACATCGGCGGCAAAAAGCGATACGCTGGTCAGGCATGTGCCGCGGCCACCAAAAGGGATCTTTGCCTTAGATCAGGAGGGTCGATCGATGAACCAGAAACTGCTGCTCGCCGCGCTCGCCGTCGTGTTGCTCGTCCTGGCGGTTGAGAATCTGAGCCAGGGCACGCCCGCCGAACCGGTCCCCGTTTATCCGGTGGCGATGCTGGACCTGACCAAGGTTTTCAAACAGCACGAGCGATTTGCGGAGCGGGCCGAAAAGATGCGACAGGAAGTCGCGGCAGCCGAGAGCACGTTGAAGGCCCAGCGCGATGCCTACGCGTCGCTGACGCATCAACTGGAAAGCCTGAAACGCGGCACCGACGAGCACCGCCGCATCGACGCTGAACTGAAGAAAACGGCCGAGACGCTGAATGCCGAGGTGAAACGCGAGAAGGAGGCGTTCCTGCTGCAGGAAGCCACGATTTACGTCGAGACGTACGACGAAATCCAGGCCGCGGTTCGTCATTACGCCGATGAACACGGCATCAAGCTGGTCTTGCGCTTTAACGGCGATCCGGTCAATCGTGAAAAGCCCGCCGAAGTGCTCAAGGAACTCAACAAGAGCGTGATCTATCAGGCCGGGATTGACATCACCAACGACGTGCTCGAAATGGTCAACGGGCGCTGACGGCCGTCCCGGCAGCGGTTCAAAATCCGCTAAGGATCGACCGAAAAATAACTTCGGTTTTCCCGGTCCCTCTCCCTGCCCTCTCCCGCAAGGGGAGAGGAGTTGCGGAGAAGTTATTTTTCGGTCGATCCTAACAGGCCCCCCGGACGAAGCACCGTCGACCGGTCGCGATCGATTCGTTATGACGAAAATGCCGCCTGCGCCGGTTGCACTTCCGGCGGCGGCGCTAGCGGGGGCGGCTTGTCCCGCACGAATGCTTGCCGGGCTTTCCAGCAGCCGTTAAGCTGGATTTCATGTAGCAGTTTGCCTAAACGCGATCCTGGTCGTGCTTTCGCCTCCTGCCCGCGAGACAACGTCGGGACCATCCCTTCTATGCGATGCTGCGGCGCCGGCGCGGCAGCTTCTCTCCTGCTTGCTGCGACGCGGGGAGCAGAACGCCGGTCAAGCGGTTTGTAGCCCACCCAGCCGGCAAGGACGGCGCGCGAAAATGTTCATTGTGACACGGCGGCAAATGCTTCGGTCGATCCTCACGAGCCTGCTGACTGGCCTGCTGGCGACGTTGGTCTGCGCGCCGATCTCGGCCGAAGAGCCGTTTCAGCAGATGATCGACGGCCTCCGCGCCCGCGGCTACTACGATGTGGCGCTCGATTACCTGGTCGAAATGCGGACCAGCAAATTGCTGCCCGACGCTTTGCGGCCGACGGTCAGCTACGAAGCTGGCCGAACACTGATCGATGCGGCCATTCAGCAGCGCGATTTTGCCGCGCGCGCCCGCGACTTGGACCAGGCGGTGGCCCGCCTGCAAGAGTTCCTCGCCGCCAGCCCTTCGCATCCGCTGGCCGGTAGCGCGACGCTGCAATTGGGCAATGTGATTGTCGAGCGCGGCCGCATGGCCTTGGAAGCCTCGAAGCGACCGTCGCAGCAAGCCCAGAAGCCCGCCCTCGTCAAGCAGGCCCGCGAGCTGTTTGCTCAGGCCGGCCAGGTATTTGGCGAGGCGGAAGGAAAGTTCAAGCAGAAGCTCGACAGTTTCGACGGCCTGTCGGAAAAGGACCCCAAGAACAAGGCCAAGGTCGAGGCCCGCGACCAGGTGCGGCGTGATTCGATCCAATCGCAGATGTACTCGGCCGGCGTGCTCGACGAGTTGGCCGGCACTTATGCCGAAGGCTCGGGCGAGTCGAAAAAGTACCTGCAGGAGGCGGCCGACAAATACGAGTCGATCTACCAGGCGTATCGCCGGCGGCTGGCCGGTTTGCAGGCGCACATCAAGCAGGGGCAATGCTACCGCGAGTTGGGCGACGAGCGGCAGGCCCTCTCGATCTATGCCGACATTCTCAACCAGTCCGACGACCAGGAAGATTTTCGGGAGCTGAAGGCCACGGCCTTTTATCTGTCGCTGGAAGCTTGGATCAGCCCGGCCGAAAACAAGGCTGAGTTGGCCGCCGCCAAGGGCGAGCAGTGGCTGCGCACCGCCCGGGGTGCGGAGGATCGCAAGCCGCAGTGGCTGGCGGCGCGGTACTTTACGGCCCTGGCCCACAAGCACCTGGCCGACGCGCTGAAGCCCAAGGATCCCAAGCGCGACCAGGAGCTGGCCGCCGCCAAGGAAAATGCCACGCGCGTGGCGCGCGTCGCCAACCCCTACCAGGATGCCGCCAGGGCGCTGGCCGCCCAGCTCGCGGGGCTGGACCCTCATAGTCAGCAGCCCGCCACGTTTGCCGAAGCCCTGGAGCGCGGCAAGACGGCGCTGGACGACATGTCGGTCAAGGAGACGCAAATCCGCGTTGCGCCGGCCATGAAACTCGAGGCGCAGATCCCCAAGCTCCAACAAGAAGTCCAGGCCGACCGCGATCGGGCCAAGCACGACTTCGACCTGGCCATGAAGCTCCGCGACAGCTCGACGCCGCTGGAAGACCTGAACGGCGCGCGGTATTACCTCTGCTTTTTGGATTATCAACTCGGCCGCTATTACGACGCGGCCGTATTGGGCGAATTCGTGGCCCGGCATTATCCCGACAGTGCCGGCGCGCGACCCTGCGCGCGCATCGCGCTGGCCAGCTACCTGCAGGGCTTTAACGATCGAGACGAACGGGCCGCCGCCAGCCGCGAAGTCGATCGCCAGAAGATGACGCAGTTGGTCGAGTTCATGGCCAAACACTGGCCGGCCGAACCGGAAGTGGAAGAAGCGTTTGCGATTCTGATCGCGGTCGCCGCCTTCGATCGCGACTTGGACGATGCCTCGCGCTGGCTGGCGAAAATTCCCGAGCAGTCGCCGCGCCGCGGCGAGGCCGAGTTGAAGCTGGGCGAGGCTTATCGAGATGCCTATGTCCGCGCCCAGGACGACGACGGCCCCACGAAGCCGCCGCCGGCCGCCGTAGACGCGCTGGCCAAGCAGGCCGAGACCCTGCTCGGACAAGGCCTGGCCCGCGCGCGGGCCAGGGTCGATGCCGGCGCGCCGGTGACGGCCGAAATGGTCGCGGCCGGGCTGATGCTGGCCGAAATGGAAATCAATGCCGGGCAGCCGCAAAAAGCCGTCGACCTGCTCGACGATGCCAAGATCGGGCCGCTCACGCTGGCCACCGCCAAAAGCCCGCTGGTGGCCGGCGGCAATTTCCCCGCCGACACGCTCAAAGTCGCACTGCGGGCGTACGTCGCGGCGCAAAACCTCGATCGGGCCGAGGCCGTCATGAACCAACTCGACCAGCTCATGGCCGGCAAAGGGGGCGACGGCCAGAGCGAACTGACGAGAATCTACATCCAGCTCGGACTGAGCCTGGAAACCCAGGTCGCGAATCTGCGCAAGACGAACAAGGCGGCCGAACTGGATCGCGTCACCCGGGCGTTCGAGAAATTTCTGGAACGCATCGGCTCGCGCACCAGCGGCAACAATTTCAGCTCGCTTAACTGGGTGGCCGAGACCTTTGCCAGCCTGGCCGGCGGATACGATGCCGGCGGCCCGAAAATCTCGGCCACCGCCAAGACCTACTACGAGCGGGCGCTGGCAACCGACGAGCGGATCCTGGCTTCGGCTGCCAAGCAGCCGGCATTCGTGCCCTCGGCCGATGCGCTGCTGGTGGTCAAGCTGCGCGAGGCGCTCTGCTTGCGGCGGCTGGGCCGCTACAAGGCTGCGGTCGACCTGTTGGAAAGCGTGCTCCGCCAGCGTCAGCAACTGCTGGACGCGCAAGTGGCCGCGGCGCAGACCTACATGGATTGGGGCACCGTGAACCCGCTGTACTACAACCTCGCCATCCTCGGAGCCCGCAAGAGTTCGCGCGACTCCAACGGCGTGCCCACCAACACGATTTGGGGCTGGACGAAACTGGCGACGATGCTCAGCTCGAACCCGGCCCATCGCCAGGTGTATCACGAGGCGCGGCTGAATGCGGCCCGCTGCCGGATGTTGCAGGCCGAAACCCACGGCGGCGACGAAAAACGCAGATTGCTCAAGCTGGCGGTGTACGAAATCTACCTCACGCAGCGGCTCGTGCCCGATCTCGGCGGCCCGGACATGCGCGAGAAATACGACCAACTGCTGCGAACGATTCAAAAGCTGGCCGGCGAAAAGCCGGTCGGCCTGAAGGCCTTTCAGCCGGCCAGCGGCAACAACAGCATTAGCAGCGCGGTAAAATGACCCTGTTTCCATTCCGTAATCAGCAAACCGCTTTCGCCGCCGAGCCCGTCGCGGTCTAATTCATGAATACCGCTCCCGGTTCAGCGATCCATAGCATCATGAGGAGTCGATCGTTATGAAGCGTCGTGCCCTGCACCTGACCCTGGGTTTAACTCTGTTGCTGGCCGCCAGCGCGTCGACGCGCGCCGCCGACACCATCAAAAAGCTGTCCGGCGGCACCGTCAACGGCACGATCGAGAGCATCGGCAAGACCGAAGTCGTGCTGAAAAAAACAACCGGCGCCGACGAAACCGTGCCGGTCAACGATATCGACGTGATCTATTTCGATGGCGAACCGCCGCTGCTCAAGAGCGTCCGCAGTTCGGCCGCCAGCGGCGCCTACACGCACGCGCTCAACACCCTGGAAAAATTCGACGCCAGCAGCATTACGCGCCCCGAAATCCAACAGGACGTGCAGTACTATCGGGCGCTCTGCCATGCCCGCATGGCGCTGGTCAGCGGCGTAAGTCAGAGCCTGCTGGACGCCGGCAAGGAGATGCTCGGCTTCGTGAGCACCAATCCCACCAGCTACCACGCCTTGGCAGCCAACGAACTGGTCGGTGACCTGCTGATGGCGGTCGATAAGCCGGACCTGGCGCAGAAATACTACGGCGAGGTGGCCGCGGCACCGTTTCCGGACATGAAGAT
>DATCFX010000101.1:0-2513 GCA_036509275.1 Pirellulales bacterium
GATTATAGCGAAGCGGGCGAAACTTAACAACGCGGCCGCGCACCTGCCAACCCCTGCGCGAACCCCGTCAAATCGCGGTCAAACGACTGGGCCGAACGCCGCTTTCCGGCTTTGCCGGCGGCAACTATAATCCTTAACACATGGCCACTATCGAAATTGAAGGGCTGGCAAAGTCCTACCGCGTGTACCACAAGAAGGAGGGCTTGCGGGCCGCGCTGGCCGGATTGTGGCGGCGCCAGTACCGCACGGTCGAGGCCGTCCGCGGCATCGATTTGCAGGTGGAGCAGGGCGAGTTTGTCGCCTTCTTGGGCCCCAACGGCGCCGGCAAGACCACCACGCTCAAACTGCTCTCCGGCGTGATTACGCCCACCTCGGGCACGGCCCGCGTGCTGGGCCATGTCCCCTGGAAGCGCGAGAACGCCTATCGCCGCCGGTTCGCCCTGATCATGGGGCAAAAAAACCAGCTCTGGTGGGACCTGCCGGCCCAGGAGTCGTTCCGGCTGCACCAACAGATCTATCGCATCGAGCCGGCGAAGTTTCAGCAGACGCTCGGCAATCTGGTCGATCTGCTGGCGGTGGGCAAGCTCTTGGGCCAGCCGGTGCGCGAGCTGTCGCTGGGCGAGCGGATGAAGATGGAGCTGATCGCCGCGCTGCTGCACTCGCCCGAGGTGCTGTTTCTCGACGAGCCGACCATCGGCTTGGACGTGGTGGCCCAGCACAGCATCCAGACGTTTCTGCGGCATTACCAGCAGACCCGGCGGGTGACCATTCTGCTGACCAGCCATTACATGAAGGACATCGCGGCACTCTGCAAGCGGGTGGTGGTGATTGCCGACGGCCGCATCATGTACGACGGCTCGTTGGCCGGCATCATCGATCGCTTCAGCAGCTACAAGCTGGTCACGCTGCAACTGGCCGGGGACCAGCCGCCCGACGATCTGGACCGCTACGGCGAAGTGGTTGAGTTGAGCCTGCCGAAAGTGAAGATCCGTATCGACCGCCGCGAAGTGCCCGAAGTGCTGGCCGCGATTCTGGCCCGGCACACGGTCGAGGACGTGAGCGTGGAGGATCCTCCGCTGGAAGAAGTCATCGCCTCGCTGTTCTCCAGCGCCGGCGAACAAGTGCGCACCGACGCAGAAACCGCCGCCCTGGCCCGCGAGACAGGTTAATCCAATGCGTTGAAACGTGAAGCACTGGGTGCCATGCCCACGCCGCGTGGGCATGGCACCCAGTTCGAATCAGGTTCCCTCATTCATCCTTCCGCATTCATCCTTCCGCATTTCCCCCATGTCCGCTGCCGTCGCCATCCGAGCCCGCGCCACCACCTGGTGGATCATCCTGCGCATTTGCCTGGAAGAGCGACTGGTGTACCGGGGCGATTTTGCGCTGGGCACGCTGATGCGGTTCATGCCGATCGTGACGCAGGTGTTTCTGTGGGGGGCCATCTTTACCGGGGCCGGCCGCAGCACCGTGGCCGGCTTCACCGAAAACGAGATCGTGGCCTATTACCTGCTGACAATGGTCAGCCGCGCGTTTTCGAGTATGCCGGGGCTGGCCTCGGGCATCGCCCGGCAGATTCGCAGCGGCGAAATCAAAAAGTTCATGATCCAGCCGATCGACATGATCGGCTTTCTGCTGTTGAGCCGTGTGGCCCATAAGCTGGTGTATTACGTCGTGGCAATTGCGCCGTTCGCGCTCGTGTTTTTCGTCTGCCGTGACTATTTCTCCGGCTGGCCGGACCTGGCGACGTTGGCCGGGTTTGCGGCGTCGCTGGTGATGGCATTTTTGCTGGGCTTTTTTCTCGAAGCCACGATCGGCATGATCGGCTTCTGGTTTCTGGAAGTCAGTTCGCTGTTGTTTGTGTATATGCTGTTCAGCTTTTTTCTGTCGGGTCACATGTTCCCGATCGTGATCCTGCCCGACGGCTGGCGGCAGGTCGTGGAGGCCCAGCCGCTGCAGTATCTGGCGTATTTTCCCGCGGTCGTGTTCCTGGGAAAGGTCCGCGGCATGGAACTGGTGCGCGGGCTGGCGATCGAGGCCTTGTGGGTGCTACTGCTGGCCGCGATTTGCAAGCTATCGCTCCATCGCGGCTTCCGGCGCTATAGCGGTTATGGCGGGTGAGTGCGTGTGTAGCGGAAGTCGTGAGATTTCCGCCGGTGTGCGGGTGTCGTTTCTCACGGACGGAATTCTCACGAATTCCGCTACGGCGAGTTTAGAGGCGTGATCGATGTCGCAAATTCCAGCCACGTCCGAGCGGCCATCGTATCTCCGCGTGTTCGCGGCGTTTGCCCGCAACAGCCTGGTGCGGGACATGACCTTCCGCTCGAACTTCATCATCGACGCGGTTACGTCGCTGGCCTGGATGCTGACGCAACTGGGTTTCTACATTCTCATTTTTCGGTACACCGCGCGGATCGGCGCGCCGGGCCCCGACGGCTGGGAGAAATACCAGTTCTTCGTGTTCATCGCGACGACGGTCATGATCAATAGCGTGGTGCAGGCGTTTTTCATGC
>DATCFX010000102.1:0-1860 GCA_036509275.1 Pirellulales bacterium
ATCGGCCGCGTACGCAGCTTTTTCGGCCAGGTGGGCGTGCTGGTGCGGGCCTACTGTTATATCCGCAGTTACGGGCCTGACGGTTTGCGCCGCGTAAGCGAAGACGCCGTGCTGAATGCCAACTACCTGCTCGCGCGGCTCAAAGACACGCTGCCGGTGCCGCAAGGCGATCGCTGCATGCACGAGTTTGTGGCTTCGGCCGCGGCGCTCAAGGCGGCCCGCGGCATTTCGGCCATGGACCTGGCCAAGCGGCTGCTGGACTACGGCTTTCATGCCCCGACGGTGTATTTTCCGCCGATTGTGCGCGAGGCGATGATGATCGAGCCGACCGAGACGGAGAGCAAAGAGACGCTCGACGCGTTCGCCGACGCGCTGATCCAGATTACCCAGGAGCCGGCCGACTTGCTACACGAAGCGCCGCTGACCACGCCGGTCAGCCGGGCCGATGAAGTCCGCGCCGCTCGCCAGCCGATCATGTCATGGCCCGAGCAGCCGTGAAACCCGCCAGCTCCCAAGTCACGTGCCGGCTGCTGGTGGACAAGCCGGCCGGCGGCGCGTGGAACATGGCGGTGGACGAACTGCTTGTCGAGCAGGCTGCTGCCGCAGGGCGCTGGACGCTGCGGCTGTATCAATGGGAGCGGCCCACGCTGTCGCTCGGTTATTTTCAAGCGCACCAGCTCCGCGCCGCGCATCCGCCCAGTGCCGCTTGTCCGCTGGTGCGGCGCGTGAGCGGCGGCGGGGCGATCCTGCACGATCGCGAGCTGACCTATTGCCTGGCCGTGCCCGAAGAGCATCCGCTGGCCACCGACGCCGAGCGGCTTTACCGGGCCGTACACGGCTCGTTGGTCGAGGCCCTCGGCCGGCTGGGCATCGCATCAAACATGAACGTAGTCGTCGCGCCCTCCGCCATCAAGCCGCGACCGCTGGTCGCGGGAGCGCCCGCCGCGGACCCGGCGGAAGAGCCCTTTTTATGTTTTCAACGTCACGCCCCGGGCGACGTGCTGGTGCAGGGCTCGAAAGTCGTCGGCAGCGCGCAGCGCCGCCGGCGCGGAGCGATTTTGCAGCACGGCAGCATCCTGTTGGCCACCTCCGCGGCGGCTCCCGAACTGCCGGGTATCCAAGAACTGTCGGGCCAGGACATGCCGGCCAAGCGGATGCAGTCGGCGTGGCTGAATCTGTTCAAAGCGCGGCTCGGCGTACGGTTGGCCTGTGCCGAATTGGAACCGGCCGAAATCGCGGCGGCGCATCGGCTGGAGGCCGAAAAGTTCGCCGATCCGGCCTGGATCTTGCGGCGATAGGCCGGCGGCGGGGTTGGCGGCGGGTCCGGGACCCACGGACCGCAGTCCGTGGGCTTGGGTTTGGAGGATGCGATACGCATGACTTCTTTTGACGGCGCATGCGCCGCTTGTTAGTGTAAACAATGCAGGACGGCGGCGAGCGCCCGGGGGGAAAGGGCTTCGAGCAGCTTGAGGGTGCAATGGAAGTCAGACTACGCGTCGTGGGCGGGAAGAATGCCGGGCAAGAACTGCCGGTGTCGGGCTCCCGGTTTCTGATTGGCCGGGCCGAAGGCTGTCAGTTGCGGGCCAAAAGTCCGGCGGTGGCCGAGCGGCACTGTGAGTTGGAGTTATCCCCCGGCCTGGTGCGCTTGAACGATTTGGGCAGCCCCGAAGGCACGTTCGTGAACAACGAGCGGGTCACTGGCTCGCGCGATTTGAAAATCGGCGATCAGCTTCGCATCGGGCCGCTAACGTTTGAGCTCTGTCTGGACGCCAAGCTGGCCGGCAAGAAAAAGCCGAAAGTCAGCAGCATCGGCGAAGCCGCGGCTCGGCTGGCCGGCGGCCAGCAAGGTCCTGCGCGCGA
>DATCFX010000103.1:0-2050 GCA_036509275.1 Pirellulales bacterium
AAGGATGAGTGATGAGTGATGAGTGATGAGTGGTGAGTGATGAGTGATGAGTGATGAGTGATGAGTGATGAGTGATGAGTGATGAGTGATGAGTGATGAGTGATGAGTGATGAGTGATGAGTGATGAGTGCAGAATAGATGAATGAAAGACGGGCCGTGGCGAGACCGGGCGCGTCAGCGGCGGGGCGGCAGGTGTTAGCGTCGCGCGCGCGCGAGTTCGTTTGGCGCATTGCTGGAGACGGCCGCACGCACTTGCGACAGGAGTTGGGGATCGAGTCGGCCGCTGCGCGAGGGGCGGCAGACGGCGCCGCGCACGGCGATGTAGTCCGGCTCGAGCTTCAGTGCGGTGGGGATGGTCGCCAGATTGAGCGAACCGCCCAAGACGAGCTTGAGTTCCTGGCGTCGTACGGCCGCCGCGAACAGGCGTAGTTCGTCGAGGGGCCACAGGTCGAACAGGTTGCCAGACTGTTTGTGAAATGTATCCAACAGCAGCACGCGCACGTTCGCCCGCGCGGCAGTGGCTAGCACCTGTTGTGGAGCGGGAGCGGCAGCCTGGATCCAATCCGCATAGGCCACGGCCACCGGTGCCACGCCGGCCGGCAGCCGCTGGCACGCGCCGCGCCAGCCATCTTCCCAATCCGGCCTGCCGGCGCACGCGGCCAGTCCGAGCTTGGCATAGCTAGCGTGCGCAGGCACCGCGCCTGGCAACCGCGGATCGAGCGTCGCCAACTCGCCCAAGGCCACGCTCAGCGGCCTGCGGCCGGCCAGCCAGACGGCAACATCGTGCATCACCGGCAGGCTCACCGCTCCCAGCGATCCTGCCGCCGGCTCTTTGAGATCAATCAGATCGGCGCCGGCGGCCAGCGCCAGTTCGGCTTCCAGGCGATCGCGAACGCTGACCAGCAGCCCGGTCATGACGTTGCGTGACGTTGGATCGCGAGCCGCGCCTTCGATTGCAACAAGTCAATCTGGAGTCCCACTTGCCGGTAGTTGCGCAAGGCTTCGGCCTCCTCGGGCGTCAGCTCGTCCTGCTGGCCTTTGACGGCCAATTCGTGCATGTGGTTAAGATCCTCTGCCTCAAACGACAGATTCAGAAAGAACCGCGCCGCCTCGGGAGGCAGGTCACCCTTTTCGGGATGAATCAGCCGTTCCCAAATTGCGGTCTCGCTGCCGGACAAAGGTAATGACATGGCAAGCTCCTATTTCCCGAGGTTACCACGCGTTTGGACGGTGCGCCAAAGGTATTGAGCGACCAGCAGCCCGGTCATGACACGGCTTGGCCGCGGTTGGCGTGCGTGGCCTCGTGCAGTCGGGCGTTAAGCCGATTGACCAGATCCAGGTTGATCGGCTCGCAAAACGTGCCGCGGATCGTGATGTAATGGCCGCACCAATTGCCCAACAGCGGATCCACGTCGACGCGCGCCCACTCCGGGGCACGCTCGGCCAGCCGGATGACCACGGTCGTGGTTTCCAGCTCGCGCCGGTTCTTGGCGGCCAGCCGGCTGGGACCTTGGCCCAGCAAGAAGCCCTCGACCAATTCCAGCGGCACGCGCACGGGCCCCGACCAGCGCAAATAAACGAGCAGATGCCCATCCCGCCGGGCGACGCGCGGACGGAGCAGTTGCCAAGCAAGCGCCAGAAGGCAAATTGCGGCCAGGCCGACAACCACCCCGCCGACAATCCGCCAGCCAGCCGACGGGCCTGCTGCGCCACCGGCGAGCGTGAGCCCCACCAGCCCCGCCAGCGACGGCAGGATCATGGCCAACGTAAACACGCGGGAATTGTTTCGCAGTCAAACGTCGGTCATCAGTGGGACGGGTCCTGGCAGTTGTATCGACAATGGGGGTGCTCCCGCCGATCCTAGCAAATCAACCCTGGCAGCGTAATGCTCGCCGGCCGCCGGGCGAATAACGGCCCGGCTTGCCACTCGGCGGCGGGCAGAGGTTGGTTTACAATCGGGTATTCACCACTCGTGGCGGTTGGGCGGCGGGGCGGGCACTTCCTCGCCGCGGCCCCGATCGCGATCATTAAAACTCCCGCCCCCCCCCCC
>DATCFX010000104.1:0-1057 GCA_036509275.1 Pirellulales bacterium
GGGCCAGCTCGCCTGGAAAAAGGATCTCTACCGCGAGTTCCAGGTGCGCGACAAGCCCGACTGGGGCACCTGCTCGTCGCCGCTGGTGGTCGATGGCAAGCTGATCGTCAATCCTGGCGGGCGCGAGGCGGCGCTGGTGGCGCTGGACCCGGCCACTGGCGAGATCGTTTGGAAAGCGCCGGGCCGCAAAGCGGCTTACGGCTCGTTCATTGCGGTCGCGCATGCGGATCGAACCGAACTGGTGGGCTACGACGCCACGTCGCTGGGCGGTTGGGATGCGGCCACCGGCCGCCGGCTGTGGAGCGTGGTGCCGCCGCAGCCGCACGACTTCAACGTGCCGACCCCGCTGCTGGCGCCGGCGGCCGGGCCGGGCGAAAAGCTGCTTGTCGTATCGACCGAGAACAACGGCACGCGGGCGTACCGCTTCAGCAGCGATGGAACATTGGCTTCGCGGCCGGTCGCCGAGTGTCCCGAGCTAGCGCCCGATTCGCAGACGCCCGTCGTGCTCGACGTGCGCGCCTCGCGCGACGATCGGCCCCGGCCGCGGCTGTTCGGCGTGTGGCAAGGGCTGCACTGCCTGGACCTGCGCGCAGACCATCTGCTGCGGCCGATTTGGACCGCCGCCGACCCGGCCTTCGACAACTACGCGGTCGTGATCGGCTGCGGGAACCGGATACTGATCGTGGCCAACACGGGCGAGTTCCTGCTGGTGGACGCGGCCGCCGACGCGTACCGGCTGATTTCCCGGCTCAAAGTGTTCGAAGATGACGAAGGCGTTTACGCGCACCCAGCCCTGGTCGGCACCCGGCTCTATCTGCGCGGCAGCGACGAAGTGGTCTGCCTGGAGTTGGGGAGTTGAAGCCTCGGGGCTATTTACCTTCGATCGGCCAATCGCGCCACATCCAGCGCATGGCGTCGGGGAAGATGGCCGTGCCGTGCTTGCTGCTATGCACGCCTTCGCCGAAGACGAACTTGTGGTCGTAGCCCTTGGCGTCCAGGGCGGCGGCCATGGCTTTGTTCGCTTCCGGCCAACTGCCAAATTGGTTCACGATATCGT
>DATCFX010000105.1:0-1003 GCA_036509275.1 Pirellulales bacterium
AAAAAGCGGAAGTTATTTTTGGGTCGAGCCTGATCGGCAGTTCGTCCCGCATCGAGCGCAAGTAGAAGCTATGGTTTTCCATAGCGCGCTATTTTTCGCCGCGCGTCCCCGTTGCCTGACGACGGGCGAGCCACTCTGGAGTTTGTACTATGGCAACCCATGTCTCGACTCAACAGTCTGAAACCACGGCCGCGATTCGCGAGGTCGTGAGCCAGCAAAACTGCTTACAGGCGGACCTTGTCACCCTCACCGACGATAGCGATCTGTACGCCGCGGGCCTCACTTCGCTGGCCACCGTCGGCCTGATGCTGGCCATCGAGGATCGCTTTGACATTGAGTTTCCCGAACGCATGCTGGGTCGGGCGACGTTTCGCAGCGTAGCAACCATCGTGGAAGCCGTTTCGCAACTCGTGAATTAACGCCGTCCCCTTTCTGCCGAGAAGCCACCCATGATCCTTACCGATGCCGCCACCTCGGTCGAGCCGGCGCTCGACTGCGCCCAACTGCTCGCGGGAGTCCACGCCATCGGCCAAAACGTGCTGGCCGAGCACGCCGCCGACGTAGACCGCCACGCACGCTTTCCGGCCGAAGCCATCGACGCGCTGCGCGAAGCGCGGCTGTTGAGCGCCTACGTTCCCCGGCAGTTCGGCGGCCTGGGGATCGACATCGTGCAAACGGCCCGCATCTGCGAAGCGCTGGGGCACTACTGCGGCTCGTCGGCCATGATCTACGCCATGCATTCGATCCAAGTGGCGTGCGTCGTACACCACGTGGGGCACTCGCCCTACTTCCGCAATTATCTCCGACAACTGGTCGACGAGCAGCGGCTGATGGCCTCGGCCACCACCGAGATCGGCACCGGCGGCGATCTGCGATCGAGCATCTGCGCGGTCGAGCTGCACGGCGACGAGTTCACGCTCATCAAAAAGGCGCCGGTCATTTCGTATGGCCAGTATGCCGACGACATCCTGGCGACCTGCCGGCGATCGCCCGAAGCCGCGGC
>DATCFX010000106.1:0-4648 GCA_036509275.1 Pirellulales bacterium
GAACCGGTACTGACACGAGGCTTAATCTCAAAAAACCCTTCCAACTCGGACGAGCGGCCATGGCTGTTCTTTCGCGTCAGATGTTCACTGCATTGCTAAAATGCGCCACCTCTCCAGATTGCTAGCAATGCTAGCAAAGGGGATGCCAGCAGCGGCATAGGCCGCGATAATCACTGAGCCAACGATCGATCAAGGCCTTGGAGCGTGCCGGTGCGGCCCAGCCTGGCCGCTGACCGACCAGCGGATAATCGGCACCGGTTTTGCACAAGTGTCATGAGAGGAGTGTCTTTGAATCATGGAACGCTACCGCGATCGCTATGACGCTGGCCGGCTGCTGGGCAGCCATTTGCGGGGCTACGCCGGATTGGACGGCGCGGCCGTGTTTGCCTTGCCGCGCGGCGGGGTTCCGGTCGGCTTCGAGGTAGCCCGGTGCCTGCACGCCCCGCTGGATGTGTTGGTCGTGCGCAAATTGGGTGTGCCCGGCCACGAAGAACTGGCGATGGGGGCCATTGCCGGCGCGAACACGCTGGTGTTGAACCGCGAGGTGATTGATCGATTGGCGATTCCGCAACCGGCGATCGAGGCCGAAGTGCAGCACGAGCAGCAGGAGTTGGCCCGCCGCGAGGCCGCCTATCGCGATGGTCGGAAACCGCTGTCGGCCGCCGACCGCGTGGCGATTCTCGTCGACGACGGTCTGGCGACAGGCGCGACGATGCGCGCCGCGGTCAGCGCACTCCAGCAGCAAGGTCCAGCGCGGCTGGTCGTGGCGGTGCCGGTGGCGGCCGCCGACACCTGCGCTCGGTTTCGGCGGGATGGCATGGAGGTCGTTTGCCCGCTGGTGCCCGACTCGTTTTACGCCGTTGGAATGTGGTACGACGACTTCGCGCAAACGACCGACGAGGAGATTCGCGACTTGCTGAGCACTGCCACACTGGTATGAAACACCCGGACATGCGAACAGCAAACGGCTTCGAGGAGGGCAACCGTGAGTGAGCAAACCTACAAGCTGCCGGTAGACGAATCGGAACTGGAAGGCGACCTGAATGTGCGGTCCGGTGCGACCGGGCTGGTGCTCTTTGCGCATGGCAGCGGCAGCAGCCGCTACAGCCGGCGCAATCGCGACGTGGCCGAGTTCCTGCAAGCCGCCGGCCTAGCCACGTTTCTAGTCGATCTGCTGACGGTGGCCGAAGATGCCGTCGATCGACGCACGCGGCAGTACCGCTTCGATGTGCCAATGCTCGGCCGCCGGTTAGGAAAAATCGTCGACTGGCTGGCGAGTTTCGACGCGGTGGCCGCGCTGCCGCTGGGTTTGTACGGAGCCAGCACCGGCGCGGCGGCGGCCTTGATTGCCGCGGCGAATCGGCCGAAGCGCATTCGGGCCGTGGTCTCGCGTGGCGGCCGGCCCGACCTGGCCGGTTCGGCATTGCGGCACGTGCTGGCGCCCACGCTGCTGATTGTCGGCGGCGCCGACGAAGACGTGCTCGAGCTGAATCGCCATGCGCTGGAGAGTTTTCTTCCCGGCACCGAGGTCCGGCTGTCGGTGGTTCCCGGCGCCGGCCATCTCTTCGAAGAGCCCGGCTCGCTCGAGGAAGTGTCGCGTGAATCGGCCGCCTGGTTCCAAGAGCACCTGTTGGAGCACCGGTTGGGCCGGCATCCGTTCGAAGAGTTGGACTCGCGTTGAGCAAGCGCGATGGATCGACCGCAAACCCCTCTCCCCTTCTGGGAGAGGGCAGGGTGAGGGGGCCGGGAAAAGCGGAAGCTCTCGTTCGGTCGATGCTACGGCAGCCACGGCAAGTGGGGCCACCAGCTTTGCACCCGCAAGGTCGTCAGGCATTGGGCGGCGACAGGAAGCCACATCCAGACCGCCGCGCGGCGGGCTTCGTTCGCCAGGCAAGCGACGTCGACGTCGATCACCTCGCTGGTGGAAAATCCAGAGATTTTCGGCCAAAAGCGCGGCACCCGGCGGCAATAGTCGCGGAAGGCTTCGCCGTGCTTGGATGCCAGGCGCCGCTCCTCCGACGGGACCGTGACGCACACGTAGAGACTGCCGACTGCCAGGCAGCCGATGATCGACGTCACGTTGCCGAGCCGCACGAGCAGCGACAGCGTCATCAGGAAGGTGCCCCAGTACAGCGGGTTGCGCACGATCGAATACGGCCCCTGGCTGACGACCACGCGACCTTTGCGGCCGCCGATGTAGAGCATCGCCCAGAACCGACAAGCGCCTCCGGCGATAAACAGCAGGCAGGCCAGTGCCTGAACAACGACGCCGGTCCAAGAGTCGTCGGCAATCGGCGCTCCCGAAACGGCCGATAGCGCAATCAGCGGCACGAGCACGGCCATGCCGATGCGCGCTCGCTGCCGTTCGAGCCAGCGCTTGCGCACCGGCGGCTGCTGGACGTGCATCGCTGCCAAATCCGGCCACGGCTCCAGCGCCGCAGGCTGAAATTCAACCTGGGGCTGAGCAGGTATCCAGCGGCCCGACTCGGCAAGGGTGCGGTGCATCGAGAGCAGCGAGCGGCTAGATAGATGAAGGGGCGCAAACCACCGGCGGGATTCTCAAGGCAGATTGAACCAGTGCGGCCAAGCGGCGCCGGCCCGCAATTGAGCCAGCACGATGGCCAGCACCGGCAGCCAGATCCAGCGCGACGCGCGGCGGCACTCGGTCAGCAAGCCGGCCACGTTGACTTGCAGCACAGCCGGCGTGCGAAACAGCGACAGCCGGGGCCAGAAGCGCGGCACGCGTCGGCAATAATCGGCATAGGCTTCGCCCAGGCTCTGCCGCAAAACCTGTTCTTCGTGCGGCACGGTGACCAAGGCATAGAACAGGATGCCCGCCGCCACGCCCACGAGCAGGCTGATGCTTTTGAAAAAGATCGCCCCGGACAGCCACAGCAGGAAAGTGCCCAGATAGAGCGGGTTGCGGCAGACCGAGTACGGTCCCTCGCAGACCAGTGCGTGCGTCTTGCGGCCGCCGATATAGAGCGTCGACCAGAATCGCAGAGCGGCCCCGGCGAGAAACACGACCCAGCCGCAGGAGTCCCACGCGGTGGCCCACCACGAGCCCTCGCTCACCAGCGGCGGGGAGAACAATGTCAGGCTGCCAAAGCCAGCCATGATCAGCGTGCCCGCCGTGCCGCGTGCCCGGAAACCCCAGCGCTTTGCATACCACCGTTTAGTCGCTGGCGAAGTCGTGGTGCTGGCAACGGCAGTCATGAGGCAGCCTATGTGTGTTGTCCGCAAGTCGTTCGATAGCAATCGTTTATCAAGAGCCAAAATCGCCCGGAAGAAACGGCGGCCTGCGGCGGAAAAAATAGGTGGCCCGACGAATTGCGCCAAGGTCAGTTCAGCCGGGTCCTGTCGGCCGCCGCCCGTGGCGTTTACGGCGTTTCGCTCCACGGCAAGAAAAAAAGGCCGCTCGACGCGCGGTTGACGCGCGGCGGCGGCCTTGGACCTTTCGGACGGCTGATACCGCGACCCCTAGCTGCCCGCAGCAGGCGCTGGTGCGGGAGGCGCTACCGTGGGCGGCGCCGGCGGGGCAGACGTCGGCGCGCCAGGCGCAGCCATCGGCGCCGTTGGCTGGCCGGGATTACAGCCGGTCGCACAACCGCTGTTACAGCCGGCCGTTTGACAGCCGGTAGTTTGACAGCCGCCCGGTTGGCAGCCGTTGTTGGTTTGGCAACTCGAGTAGCAGCAGTTGCTCCGGCGGCGCCGATGATGGCATCGCGCGGAAGCCGTTTCGGCTAGCATCGCCAGGCCGGCGACCAGCATTACTGCAAGAATCAGGATCCGTCTCATCGTGGCGTGTTCCTCCGTCTATGAAAATCAAAATGCCCCAAACCTGCCGCAGCGGGCCAGCGGGGTCCGGTGCCCCCCAGCGGCAAAACGCTCCGTCGATTCCCGGTGGCGATAGTCTGGCCGAGCTCGTAGCACCAGCAAACGCCCCCAAGGCTTTCCAAGTTTGGGGGTCGAGTTCCGCGAAGGCAAGCGGCTGGCGCTGGTCGAATCTCGGCCATGAACAGCTTCGTGAGTCCCGCTAAAGGTCTCATCTCGCGCCTCCCACCGGACATACGTCGCCTCGCCCGCGCGCAAAAAAAAACGGCGGCCAGTTGGAATTCAGGCCGCCGCTAGTGGTCGCTATTTAACCGAGCCAACCCATCTTATGAGCCGGTCCAAGTGTCAGCTTCCGCTGCCCGAAGACGAACCCGTGTAGGGTTGGTCGGCCGAGCCCTGGTTGCCGCTTTGGTAACCGTTGTTGTGGTAGCCGCCGTCGTTGTGTTTGAAGTCGGTGTAGGCGCCGCTGTTCAAGTCGTTGTAGGTCGGACGGTAACCGGCTCGATTGCCGGTCTGAGATTGCGGCGTGCTAGTGGACGGGCGATAGCCAGATTGGTCGCTGCTGAAGCCCCCGCCCGTGTTCAACTGCGGATAGGCTTGCAGCGTTCCCAAGCCGTATTGGCTGCCGCTGCCGTAGTTGGAATTGCCGCGGTAATTGGAGTTTTGGGAGTTGAAGCTGTTGCCAGTTTGGGCGTTGGGCCGGGTGCCATAATTGCCGAAGTTTGAGTTGGCGGCGGCCTGGCTCGAATATCCGTTGCCGGCACCCTGGCGGTTGTCATTGCCGGTGGTATTCGACACTCCGAAACCCGCCGAC
>DATCFX010000107.1:0-7542 GCA_036509275.1 Pirellulales bacterium
CCTCGACCGTCTGCTTGCCGTCGCCGCTGAGCCAGCGATTGGCCAGTGCCCGCTGGGCACCCTGGCTGCCGCCCCGAGCCGCAAGCTTCTGCTTGAGTTGATCCAACAGCATGTCGCGCAGCGGCTCCGGAATGCCTTGCACGTGTACCCGTACCGCCAGGTCATAGTGCTTGGGAAGCTCGGCCAGCAGCGCGGCCGGGTCGGCGGGCAAATCGTTCAGATTATCTTCCAACTGCGCGACGAACGCCCAGCCGCCTTGCTCCTTGATGAAAGCGGTCCCCGCGCGGGTACTGATCCGCCATTGGTGGTCGCCGGTTTTTTCCGCCGCGCCGACCATGCCCGACAGCACGCTGAACAATTGCTTGATGTTCTTGACCGGCACGAATGCCAGCATCTGAAACTGCACGCCGTCGCTGAGCACGGCGGCCCCCAGCGGCCGGGCCTTGTCCAGTCCGGCCAGGCCCTGCAACTGCGTGGCCAGGGCGATCAGGCCGTCGATCCCGTTGACCAGGTCGGGGTTGTCGGACGATTTTCCGAGAAAATCAATGTCGGCGTGCAACTCGTCGTAGCTGGCCAGCGACACAACCAGCACCGGCTTCATCGTCGCCGCCGGACTCGTCACCGCGGCCGGCTCGGCAGCCGAAGCTTGTGGGCCGGTGCTAAGCGGCAGCGTGGCGATGGCCCCGACGATGGCGGCACGCAGCGATCCTACGCGGAGCAAAGCGGCGCAGAGCAATGCGATCTTCTTCACTTCGTGATTCCTTGGGCAGAGTCGACAGGATGTGCCTCGCGCATGCTTCGTCAGTCCTGTAGTTTTAAGCCAAATCGCCCGGCTCGGCCACCGTGGGGGAAAAAAGTGCGCGGCGAGGTTCGCTGGCGGCGAAAGAGCCAGGAAAAACAGGCGCGAGCAAATGCCGCGGAGCCGCCAGATGCCTGGCGCCAGATGCCTGGCGCCAGATGCCTGCCGCCAGATGCCTGCCGCCAGATGCGAGCATGCGGTGCGGGGAGAGGGAGGGCTTACCGCTCGCGGAACGTAATGCGCCCCTTGGTGAGATCGTAGGGCGAGAGTTCGACGCGGACTTTGTCGCCGGGGACAATGCGGATAAAGTTTCGCCGCATGCGGCCCGCCACGTGAGCAATCACTTCGTGGCCGCCTTCAATCTTGACGCGAAAGCGCGTGTTGGCCAAAGCCTGCGTCACGACGCCTTCAACTTCTAATGCTTCTTCTTTTTGAGGCATAGGCTACTCCGACCAGTTCCCGTTATTTGCAATTCTAACCCGGCAAGCAAGACCGCTCGCTTGCCGCTCCCGCTGCGGCATCTGGCGACCGCAAAATGGAGCTAAAAGGATACCACAACGCCCGATTTCAAGCTAGCCAATGACCGGGCCGTGTGCAGGCGAGTCTGGGCGTCTCGAAAGTAGGTAGGAAATTGCAGCGCCCGACGCGGCGGCTTGCCGCTGCTTGTTTCCGTAGCCCAGCCCTTCAGGACTGTGGCTACGGAAAAAGCCGCCATGCGGCGCTGAGAAACTAGCGACCGCGGCGGTTTCGTTTTAGGATTTGGCGGCCAGGCCCGCGAATCCCTGGGCCAAGGCTTTGCGGATGGCGGCCGGGGGTTCGATGCCGAGCGAGAGGCGGATCGTCCCGCCGTCGATGCCGAAGGCCGCCATTTGCTCGCAGGTCAGCGAGCGATGACTGGTCGATGCGGGGTGGCTGAGCGTGGTACACAGGTCGCCCAGCGAAGGGCAAAACGGAATGTCGCTGGCGGCGCGAATGAACTCGTCGGCGGCCTCAAGCCCCTCACGCAGCCGGAACGTAACGATCGTGCCAAAACCGCCGGTCAATTGCCGCTGGGCCAGCGCGTGGTCCGGATGGTTTGCCAGTCCCGGATAGTGTACCTCGGCCACCTGTTCGACCGTTTGCAGGTATCCGGCCGCCTCCAGGGCATTGGCCGCGGCCCGTTCGATCCGCAGCGGCAGCGTGCCCACGCCCCGCATCGCCAGCCAGCAATCGAACGGACTGGATGCCAGTCCCCAGGTGCCAACCGTGGCCTCCACGCGCGACCAGCATGACTCGCGGCCGCACAAGGCGCCGAGCACCACGTCGCTATGACCGCTCATGGTCTTGGTGAGGCTTTCGATCACCAGGTCGGCTCCCAAAGCCAGCGGTCGGCACAAGATCGGGCCGGCAAACGTGTTGTCCACCACCAAAAGCGCCCCGTGCGCATGCGCCCGCTCGGCCAAGGCCTGGATATCGGCTACCCGCAGCAGTGGATTGCTGATGGTTTCGACGACGAGCAGTTTTGCCTGGCTGCGGCCCAGCGATTGATCGGCCGCGTCGAGATCGCAGGCGTCGACCAGTTCGCAGTCGATCCCCAGCCGGCATAATTCGGCGGTGAGCAGATTCTGCGTGCGGCCGTAGAGCATGTTGCTGGCCACGACCCGATCGCCCGCCTGGAGCAAGGCCAAGGCCGCGGCCGCCAGCGCCGCCATGCCCGAACTGCACACGACGGCCCGATCCGCCGCGTGCAGCAGGCGGCATTTTTCGGCCAGCGCGTCGGCATTGGGGTGTCCGTCGCGGGCGTAAACGTAGCCCGGCAACTCATCGCCGAGAATCGCCGAGGCCTGCTGCGTATCGGCACAGCGATAGACGGCCGAAGTGTAAATCGGCGTGGCCAGCGGCTGCGTCGGCCCCGTGGCAACGAACTCTGGTCGCGGACAAATACTGCGTGGATCGTCAGACATGGCGATGCTGCTGGGAAAAGGGCGCGCCCCGTGGCGTCGGCTCACGGGAGTTTCAACGGTATTCGATCATTCGGCTGCTCGCATGCGCTACGGTCGGAAATCGCCGCCGAAGCGTGTACGCAGCACGTCGTCGTACAGGGCTTCGAGACGCTCCGGCCCGTTGTCGGGCACCAACACCACGCGGTGATCCAACTCGCCGAAGGCTTCAGCCACCGCGCGATGTGCCGGCTCGTCCGGCGCGATAATCAGGCCCGCATTCTCGGCGGCCTCCTGCGCATAGCGCCGATAGCGGCTGTCGCGGGCCTGCACTTCGAGTTCCGGGCCCCAGGCCGTCAGCAGGTAAGGCACGCCGGCCTCGAGCGCCAAATGCCCCTGAATCCAAATGTGCTGACCGTGGACGATATGCGGATTGAAATCGGCCACCTCGTCGTCCAAAGCCTCGCGCAGCACGTCGCGATAGGCGGTCAACTCGTCGTCGGTCAGCGCCAAAAAACTGGTCGTGCCAGCATCGGCGTGGCTGCCATCCGGCGCGAACGTCGGCAGGCGGAACTTCAAGTCGGCGACAGGTGAGTCCGGATCGCACACGATGCGCCGCACCGAGTCGTCATCGCCGGCGTGACCTCGGCGATCGACCACGAGGCAGCGGACCGCGTGCCCCCGCCGGCGGAGCTGGCTCGCCAACTGCCCGACGTTTTGGCCCGACGCCGGCCAATCCAGCGGGAAGTGGTGCGTCATCAGGATCCGCAGCGGCATGTTCGGTCAGTCACTCGCGACGCAGGCGATATCGGCCACTGGCGGGCCGTATCAGAACTAGAAACCACGAATCTCAAGTGTACTCCCCCCCGCTTGCAGCGAGCAATGACCAGCCGCTGGCAGGAATTCGACCCGCAAGCCCATCGGACTGCGGTCCGTCGGGAGTCGCAGCGTGTGCTTGCGTGCTTCCCCGGGGCCGCGATCGATCTAGGACTTTGCGGCTGCTTACGCGTAGAATCCCGCCCCCCCCATTCCAGCACGAGGGTTCGCGGCATGGCCACAGCCGAGCGCAAGAAAACGTCCCGCAATACCAGCAACCCGGACCGGCCGCAGCCGGTTCGCCGGCAATTTCGCCGCTGGGTGCTGACTTTAATGGTTGGCGGTGGGCTGCTGGTGGCCGGTTTGCCCACGTTGATTGCATGGGGCCCTTGGCGCGATGCCCTGATCGGCTGGGGCCTGGCCGATCTGCACGGAAGTGTGTCAACCGGCACCCTGTCGGTGGGCTGGTTCTCGCCGCTGACGGCGACGGACGTGAGCATCGCGGATCCGCAAGCCCAACGCGTCGTCTCCATCGCCTCTTTGACCACCGAAAAATCGTTGCTCGGCCTGCTCCTGGGACCGACCGATCTGGGCAAGGTGACGATCGACGGCTTGCAGGCAAACCTGGTGCTGCGTGAAGACGGCAGCAACGTCGAGGATCTGATCGCTAGCTACCTGCACGCCCCGGCGCCCGCTAACGCACCGCAAATCAACCTCGAATTGGATCTGAGCAATGGCCAGGTCGCGATCCAAGACACCTCCAGTGGCCAGCAGTGTACGGTCGAGCATTTGGCAGTCCACGCAGCCTGCAATGCAAGCCTGCTGACGGATGCCATGGTCGGTGGAACCCTTCAGCACGACGGCCGCAGCGGTCCGCTGGCGCTGAAGGTTTCGACTCAGCCCTCAAGCCAGCCCAGCGATGCAAGCCATCCTCCGGGCGCTAGCGCTTCCGGCTCGCTGGCCGTCAAAGTCGAAGACTTTCCGCTGGCCGTTTGCCAGGCGCTCGTGTGCCGGCAACTGCCGCATACGAAGCTGGCCGGCGCGCTGGCCGTGGATCTGACCTGCCAGGCCGATACGAACGAGCATGGCCAGCCGCGGCGTGCGGCCACCGGCCAGGTCGAAATCGCCGGGCTGGCCGTGGCCGGGCCATTGCTCAAAGGCGATCGCCTGGCCATGAACAAGATCACGATTCCCTGCCAGGCTGTTTGGGAGGGCAACCGGCTCGATGTCAGTCGGCTGCAAGCGACTTGCGACGTCGGCCAGGTCAGCGTCAACGGCACATTACTCGATCCGCAGCAGGTGATTGCCGTCTCAAGCCCGGCCGAGCTTGTCGGCGCGCTCAGCGGCAGCTCGGGCGAAGTGGCCGGTAGCATCGATCTGGCAAAGCTGGCCCGGTTGTTGCCCCACGCCATCGGGCTCAAGCGGGGCGTCCAATTGACCGCCGGATCGCTGTCTTGGCAGATCAGCGGCAAGGACGTGGGTGGGCAGCCCAGCTACAGCGGCACCGTCAATGCTTCGAAGCTCGAGGGCCAGGCCAATGGGCGTCGTCTCGCTTGGGGGTCGCCGCTAGAAGCCAGCTTTGCAGCGCATGGTGAAGGCCGTGCGGCGGTGCTCGATCAGTTGGAGTGCCAAGCCGACTTTGTCGAGATTACCGCGCAAGGCAATGCCCGGGCGCTGCAAGCCTCGGGCAAATACGACCTGGGGAAACTCTGCGACCAGCTCGGCCAATTCATCGATTTAGGCTCGCGGCGCGTCGACGGCCAAGGTGCATTCTCGGCCAATTATCAATGCGACGCAGCCGGGGCTTTCAACGCCGCCGCGCAATTCAACCTCGATCAGCTCCAAATGACCGTCGCCGGCAATCCGTGGAACGATCAAGGCTGGACGCTCGCGGCACAGGTCAACGGACAGCTTCCGACTGGCGGCATGAGCGTCAAAGCGGCCCAAATCACGGGCCAATTCGGCAACGACCAAGTGTCGGTCAAGCTGGCTCCGGGGCCGGTCAGCATGGCGCCGGGCCAGGTTCTGATCCCGATCGCGGCTCATCTCACCGGCCAGGCCGGCACCTGGCTGGCGCGTGTCCAGGCTTTGGGCGGCGTGCTGCCGGGTGTGGCTGCGGCCGGCCAGATCGACTTGCAAGTGTCTGCCCGGTGCTCGCCGGAGACGATCGTCGTCGATTCGGCGGTGCTCACCAGCCAGCCGCTCGAAGTGCGCAGCCCGCAACTGGCGCTGGAGGAATCCGAAGCCCGGCTCGAAGCCTCCGGCCGGCTGGAACTGGCCGCCGGGCGGGCCAGCGGCTGGAAAGCCCGGCTGCAAACCACCAGTTTTTCGGCCGATCTGGCCGATGGCGCCTTTGGGTGGGCACCCGGCCAGCAGAGCGTCTCGGGCGGCGTCGACTTTGCCGGAGATTTGGCCCGACTGCAAAACTCACTCGGCTTGGCTGCCGGCACCTGGCAGTTGGGCGGCATGCTCAGCGGCAAGGGCACGATCCAGCAGAGCGGTTCGGCCAGCGCGATCGACATGACGGCCGGCATCGACAATCTCGTCGCCAGCCCGGCTCAAGGCCAGCCGGTGGCGGCCGGCAAAGTTGCGCTGGCGATCAAAGGCGATTACGACAACGCCGCCGACACCCTGCGACTGGCCGCCTGCAATCTCTCGTGCCCCTTGATGGTGTTCGAAGCCGCGGGCACGATCCAGCACGCCGCGACAAGTCCGACGGTCGACATCGCCGGCCGCTGGGAATACGACCTCGAAACGCTCACGGCCTTGCTGCAGCCGAAGTTCGGCGACAACATCCAGCTTTCAGGGCACGAAGCCCGAAGTTTCCGGCTGCAAGGTCCGCTCGTGGCCAGCAACGCTGCGGCCAGTTCCGCGGCGGCCGGCGCGGTGCTCACGGGCCAGGCCACCTTGGGCTGGGAGGCTGCCAACCTGTACGGCTTTCAATTGGGGCCGGGGACGCTGCAGGCACAGTGCGACCGGGGAGCATTGCGGCTCATTCCGGCCACGCTGGCGGTCAACGGCGGCCAGGTAAACTTGGGAGGCCAGGTGCAGCCGCTGTCGGCAGCCGGCGTGTTCACGCTGCCGCCGGGCGTGCTCATCGACCATGTGCAGATTTCCGAAAAGCTGGGCCATCCCAGCTTGAAGTTCATCTTGCCGATGGCCTCGCAATCGCAGGTACAGGGGCAGATCTCGGTGGCCATCAGCAATTGCCAGGTGCCACTGGCCAACCCCAACGCCGGCGACATCTCGGGCCAACTCACGATCCACGAGTTGGAGATGACGCGCGGGCCGTTCATGCAGGAACTGGCCGGACTACTCAAACGCGACGAGCCGGCCCAACTGGCACAAAACTCGGTCGTGCCGTTCCGCATGGTGCAAGGCCGCATTTATCACGAGGGGCTGGTCATCAAGCTGCACGAGATCACGGTACGCACTTACGGCTCGGTGGGGCTGGCGGGCCAGAGCCTGGCGATCATGGCCGAATTGCCCGTTCCGCTGAGCTGGTTGGCCGCGGAAGTCGCCGGCGACCCGAGCCGGCAAAAGACCATTCGCGTCCCGATTGGCGGCACGTTGAGCAAGCCGCAAATCGATCGCCGCGAGGTCGAGCGGCTGGCCGGCCAGTTTGTCCGCCAGGCTTCCGAGGGCATCCTCCGCAACGGCATTGCCAAACCGCTAGAGCGGCTGCTGGGCACGCCGCCGGCCGACGGCAACAACTGAGCCCTTTCCTCGCTCCCGTCCGCAGCCGATAATAGGCCCAAGAAGCACGCGTGTGGGGGCCAGCAGCCGCCTTCGGCGGTCGGCAATTCGGAAGTGCGGGCGCTTATGAAGCTGATCGTGCTCGGCTCGACCGGCTACCATCCCAATGATCTGCGGCAAACCGCCTGCGTGATGCTGCCGGAAATCGGCGTGGTGCTCGATGCCGGCACCGGCATGTACCGCGTCGGTCCGCTGCTGTGTACGGACGAGTTGCACATCTTCCTCTCGCATGCCCACCTCGACCACATCTTC
>DATCFX010000108.1:0-1246 GCA_036509275.1 Pirellulales bacterium
CCGCCGTTCTCGACGGCCGCCATCAGCGCCCGGCAGACCGCTTCCAGCCGTTCGGCCGGAGGCTGCTGGGCGTATTCAGAATCGGTAACAAAAAAACGATCGAAGATCAGACCGTCGGCCAGCGTATTGATCTCGGCCGAAAGGATCTGCAAGCCCTGGCTGGAGAGGGCCCCGGTCAGCTTGTGAAACACGCCGGGGGCTTCGGTTTCGTGGGTGGCGATGCGAAACTCGATCGTCGAGGTTTCCGCAACCCAGCGGCTCGTGGCCACCGCACCGCGTTGCGGCAGGGCGTGCAGTTGCGTGAGATCGGCCACGATCTGCTCGGTCGGCACGGTTTCCAGGTACAAGCCGGGCAGCGCCTCGAGTTGCTTTTGGAACCAGGCAAAATCGCGCTCCTCCGGCAGCGATTCCAGCACCCGCTGGCGACGCCGCTCGAGCCGGGCCTCGAAGTCGAGCGACGGATCGTCTTCGCCGAAGTGGACGATCGCCCGATGAAACAACTCGGCCAGCACTTCGATTTTCCAAGCGTTGAGCACGCCCGGCCCGACGCTGGCCAGGTCCGCGGCCGTCAGCACGAATAGCATCTCCAAGACTTCGGCCGAGCCCACGTCGACGGCAAACCGCACGACCAATTGCTGTTCGCTCGTATCGCGGCGGAAGGCCAAGTGGCTCATCAGCAGATGCTTGTGGACCAGGAACTTGAGGATTTCCGCGTCGCGCTCGGCCAGGCCCAGCCGCGCGGCCGTCGCTTCGGCGATCCGCAAGCCGACGTCGCTGTGATCTTCGCTGTAGCCTTTGCCCAAGTCGTGCAGCAGCAGTGCCAGGTGCAGCAGCCATTTGCGCTTGAGCTGCTGATACACCGAGCCGACCGGCCCGCGATCGTGCAGAAATTTCGTCGCCTCGTCCACGGCCCGCAACGAATGCTCGTCGATCGTGTACTTGTGATAAGCGTTGAATTGCAACAGCCCGCGCGCATGGGCGAACTGCGGGATGATTTTTTCCAGCACGCCGGCTTCGTGCAGTTTCCGCAACAGCTCGCCCAGCCGCGCCGGCTGCCTCAACAGGGCCAGGAACCGCGCGGCGGCGTCAGGTGAAATCGTATCGGGAAAACTGCCGGCCGCGGCATGGATCGCCTCCCAGATCTCGGGCGCGATCGGCTTGTCGTACAGGTTGGCAATGTCGGCCATCCGCAGCACGTCGGCCAGGTCGCTGGTGAGCCGGGTCAGCGCCCGCGGATTGGCCGAAA
>DATCFX010000109.1:0-1894 GCA_036509275.1 Pirellulales bacterium
CCCTGCCGTTGCGGTTTGGATCGGACACAGCGGCGACAACCGGGTGACGCACAACGAGATTGCCGACTTCTACTACACCGGCGTGTCGGTCGGTTGGCGCTGGGGCTACGCCGAGAGCCTGGCCGTGCGCAACGCCATCGACTTCAACCATATTCATCACCTGGGCTGGGGCATCCTGAGCGACATGGGAGGGATTTATACCCTCGGTCCTTCGCCCGGCACCACGCTCGATCACAACGTGATCCACGACGTGCTGTCCTGGTCGTATGGCGGCTGGGGACTTTACAACGACGAGGGCAGCTCCGACATCGTCCTGGAGAACAACCTCGTCTATCGCACCAAGAGCGGCGGCTACCACCAGCATTTCGGGCGCGAAAACCTGGTGCGAAACAATATTTTCGCTTTGAGCCGCGAAAGCCAGTTGCAGCGCACCCGGGTCGAAGACCATCTGTCGTTCACGTTCACGCGGAACATCGTCTACTTCAATTCCGGATCGCTGCTGGCTGGGCATTGGAAGGACAGCCACGTCAAGCTCGAGCGGAACCTGTACTACGATGCCAGCGGCCGGCCGCTCGATTTTCAAGGGCTGAGCTTTGATGCCTGGCAGAAGACCGGCCAGGACGCCGGCTCGCTCGTGGCCGATCCCTTGTTTGTGGCGCCCGAGCGGGGCGACTTTCGTTTGCGCTCGGGGTCGCCGGCCGAGCAGATTGGCTTTGTGCCGTTCGATGCCTCGCAAGCCGGCGTGTATGGCGATGAGGATTGGCAGCGGCTGGCAACTGGCGAAACGTATCCAGCAATGCAGCCGCCGCCCCCGGTTCCGCCGCTGACGATCGACGACTCGTTTGAGACGACCCCGGTCGGGCAACCGCTCCGCCGCGCGATGGTCCACGTCGAACATCGCGGCGATGCGATTGCGGTGACCGACGAAGTCGTCGCCCACGGCCGGCATGCGCTCCGGGTGACCGATGCCGCGGGACTGAGCCGGGCGTACAATCCGCACTTTTATTACCGGCCGCAGTACACGTCGGGCACCGCGCACATGGCGTTCGACATGCGCATCGGCGCCGGCGTGATCCTGCGCCATGACTGGCGTGACAAGGCTTCGCCCTATCGCACCGGCCCCAGCCTGCTGGTGCGCAGCGGCCGACTCAGCGTGGGCGGCAAACCGCTGGTGGACATTCCGACCGATCGCTGGGTCCACGTACGGATCGAAGCCGCGTTGGGCCCGCCGGCCGACGGAACCTGGAACTTGAGCGTGACGTTGCCAGGCCAGGCCGAGCAACGATTCACAGGGCTGAAGACCGCCAGCCCCCAATGGCGCGAACTCGACTGGTGCGGCTTTTCGAGCGAGGCCGCAAGTTCCACGGTCTATTATCTGGACGACGTGCAGTTGCGCCAGACTCCGTAAAATCCGGCCTTCCGGCCACTTACGGATCGGCAGGCTTTTCAACTGCGCCGGGGTGACCGTGGCACGGTTGAAAGCCGCCCTTGAGCAACGGTTTGCGTGGCCCTGGCAGGCGGTGACTGGATGGGAGCGACGGCGCCTTCGTGCGCCAGGAGCTGTTGCTTTCGCTCGATTCCGCCGCCGTAGCCGGTCAGCCCGTTATCGGCCCCGACGACTCGGTGGCAGGGCACGACGATCGCAATCGGATTCGAGCCATTGGCCAGACCGACGGCGCGGCAGGCGCTGGGCCGGCCGATGCGCGAGGCGATCGCCCCATAGGAGACCGTCGTCCCGGCCGGAATGGTCCGCAGGGCCGCCCAGACTTGTTGCTGGAAGGGGGTGCCGTTGGTCGCCACGGCGATGTCCTCAATCGCCCGCAGGTCGCCGGCAAAATATCCATCCAATCGCGACACGGCCTCGCCCGGACGCGGTGCCGCGTGGAGCGTGTAT
>DATCFX010000110.1:0-3997 GCA_036509275.1 Pirellulales bacterium
ACCAGCCGCTGCGAATCGGCGAACGCGTGGTAGCTTCCCGCAGTCTGGAACTGGCGTCCGATCTGTCCCATCTGCAAGCCGAAGCCCTGGCCAAGCAATAGGCGGCACAGGCTGGCAGCGGAATGCGTGCGAATTCCGCCATCTTGATGGGCAACATCTCCGGCAGGTTCGTTGGAAGGCTCATTACTTCCGCTGCGAAGCTGCCGCCTCGAGCAGCCGGTCGAGGTGCGCGGCCAACTCGTCGAGATCCAGGGGCATGCCCAGCAGCATCGAAGCTCCGGCGTCGCAGGCGAGTCGCTCGTCTCGCGGCCGCGGAAAATCGGCCAGCGCGATGATCGGCCGCGGCTGCCACAACCGATAGAGGCTCGCCAGTTGCCGGCTGTCGGCCGGCAGCCGCAGTTCATCGACCAGGGCCGAAAACGGCTCCGCCGCCGTCGGTTGAGTGGAAGGCGTGAACACCGCCGCCAGGCCATAGCGCGCCAGGGCTTCGACCACGCAGGCGGCAAACGCCGCGCCGGCGGTGCGGACCGCGATCGGGCCGTGGTGCATGCGCTGGTGCGGCTGGCCGCCAAGTCCATCGGCCTCGAGCAGCAGTTCTTCTTCGGCTGCCGTCGGCGGCAACGCCCAGGTGCCACCGCCGGATTGCCAAGCCGACAACTCGCGCGCCAGGCGCAGCGGCCAGGCATACCAGGACACGCGCCGCACGCCGGCCAGAGGCCGGCCGCTCCGCATTTCGCCCTCGCACCAACTACCCAACACCGTGACGGCCCGGGCCAGCGGCATGCACGACCGCAGCCGGAGCAGCTCCCCTTCCAAGAACTGGCCGCCGCGCGATTGCAACAACACCAGCAGATCGGGCGGCGCCAAACCTGTGCGGTAGCGTGCGCTCGCCGCGGACAGCGTGGGCAAATAGCTCGTCGCCAGGCTCCGCTCGAGCAGAGCCAGTGAACCGGCCAGCTCGCGGCTTGAGCGATCGCCGATGGCCAGGGCCTGGATCGTCGTCGTGCGTGGCGAGCCAGGATGCGAGGTTGAATGAATCATGCGACCGCCTAACGTACCCTGCCGGCGGCTAAGGATCGACCGAAAAATAACTTCCGTTTTTCCCGGCTTCTCACCCAGCCCTCTCCCGCAAGGGGAGAGGGGATTGCGGAGTAGCCATTTTTTGGTCGATCTTACTGGAGCAACGCCTGTTCCCGGGCGCGAAGCGCGGCGTGTACGGCTGCGGCATCGTCGGCCCAGCGAAGTTCGGCCAAAAACTTCGGATCGCTCAGCAGCCGGCTCAGCCGCGCCAAGGCGTGCAGGTGCCCGCGATCGGTTGTCGAGCAAAGCAGAAAGAACAGATCGGTCAGCACGCCACGCGGATGCCCAAAGGGGATGCCGCTTTCCGCGCGGCCGAAGGCGATCAGCGGGCGCTCCAGCGCGTCGGCCAATGGCCGGCGCGGGTGCATCAGGGCCACGCCCTCATCCAAGGCCGTGGGACATAGCTGCTCGCGAATGCGGACGCCTTCGATCATCCGCCGCTCGTCCCACAGCCAGCCGGTGCGCGCGGCCGTTTGTACCAGGCCCTCAATGGCGCTGGCCCGCGTTCGCGCCGCCAGCGGTACGGCAATCGCCTGGATCGGGAGCAGGTCCGTGATCGATTGCAGTTCGTCGGGGGGCACCTGCACGGCGCGCTCCAGCACGCCTTCCATCCGCGCCAGATCGTCCGGCTCGGCCAGTCCGATCCGCTGCTCGAGCCAGAAGGTGATCTCCGGGCGATAGAACCGCCAATGACCCGCGACCTTGCGCCCCGGCAATTGCCCACGCTCGGCCAGGCGAGCTAGCTGGGCGGCGCCCAGGTGCAGGTATTTGGCCAGGGATTCAAGATCGAAATCTTCGTCTTCCATGCTCTCCGCCGTCAGTGGCAAGGGGCCAGTCGCCATGGGCACGATGCCACGATGCAGGCTGGCACCCCGGGGCTGCTGTAAAATCTTGGTCGCAAGGGCACTGCCCGCATTGTTTCCGCTCGAACGCGGTTTTGCCAAGTAATATTGCCGTCCGCGGCCGCTGATTGATCGCTAATCTCGGCTTGTATCGAAGCAAGCCACGCGGGTACATTGCCGCCCTTGCATGGATGCAAAAGGGTGAGCAAGGAGATTTGCATGAGTTTCGGGTCATTCTTGAGTGGGACCGCCTTGGGCGGCGCCCTGGTGTTCGGCTCGCTGTCATACCACTTCATTCGCACCAATGATGGCGTGCAGCTCGTACCCAAGCTGTCGGCCACGTTTACCGAAACCTATCTGGACGCGCGCAGTTTCGGGCTCTCGGACTGGACGCGGCACCGCTCCGTGGTCACGGCCATCGTGCGGGCCAAGAAGGATTCGATCTTTCAGGGCTCGGCCGTCGAAACGATGGGCGACCAGATGACCGGCCTAGTCCAAGACCTGCACGGACCCGCCGGTGGCGGCTAATACCCGGATGCGGCAGCAGACCGGGTCGAGCGAAATTGCTCCGAAAATGCCCAGCGGCTGTTAAGCTGCGGCATTTGTAGGACCTGCCGGCTTTCAAGTCGGGTCGCGGCTACGGTCGACGCATCGGAATGAATCGTATGTGCCGAGGCGCGGGCAGCTTCGTAGAGCGAGAGTCGCAAAAGATACGATAAACACCTCGGGCCACGTGCCAGAGTGTTTTTCCGAAGCGTCATCCCGCATCGCGAACTCGCCAGGACCTAGCAGGCGATGGAATTCAACCGCCACCATTATCTTATGGCAGGGCTGGTGCTCCTGTGCCTGGGCGTTCAGCTTCGCATGGTCGAGTCGTACGTGCTGAACGAAAAGGTCAGCAAGGCCCTGGTTTCGCACGCGGCACCGAGCAAGCCGAGCCAATTTCTGCCGTCGGTGGGCCCCACGCCACGCAAGCAGGTCCGGCCGCCACAGTGGCTCGGCTGGGCACTGATGTCCGTCGGCTCGGTGTTGGTTTTGCACAGCCTGGCCATGCCCAAGCCAGGCGGATAGCGGCTCTTGCCGCTGGACCAGCAATCATCTCTCCAGGCGTACGCAGCCTCGCCTATGCCCCCCGGAGGCTGGGAGCAGAGCCAGAATTCTTTCAAGTAAAGGATTTGCGAGCTGCCTAGCGCTGCGTCGCGACGGCTGGCGATAGGTTCCGGTGCAGAATACCCTGGCAGCGACCTGCCCACGGACCACGGACAGCTCTGGGCGGTTCGACTTGACACTGGTGAGCGTCGGAATATCATGTCAGCTATCGTTTTACGTCCAGCCAAGAGGACTTTTATCGGGGCGTGTGTGCCGGCGCTACCCACAGTTTCGCCTCGCCATGCCCGTCGCGTCAGGACCCGGCAATCGTCGCAACTCCAGGCCGGCTCGATATTTTGGTGGTTGGTTTCGAGCCGGTGATGGAATCGGCGCATTGTTTGCGGATCGGCGACCTACCGCCCGTTAAGCACACGGGCTTGAGAGGAGTGAGCCGTCATGTCGGCGCGCAGGCGACTTGAAGTGTCCCAAATGGGCGATGTGACCGTGGTGCGGTTCGTCGATCGCAGGATCTTGGACGAATCGAATATTCACGAGATGGGGCAGGAGCTGTTTCAACTCATCGAAGAGGAGAAACGCCAGAAGCTGCTGCTGAACTTTACGTCGGTTGAGTTTTTATCAAGTGCAGCGTTGGGCAAACTGATTACACTTGATAAGAAGGTGAAGGCGCACGGCGGAACGCTGCGGCTGAGCAACATTCGGCCGGAGATTTACGAGGTCTTCGCCATCACGAAGTTGAACAAGCTTTTCGACATCCGTGATGACGAAGCCAACGCCCTGCACGCTTTTGCCGAGGTTTGATTTCGAGTTTCTTACCTGTTTCCAGCGCAAAATTGCCAGGGGCGGCGTCCTTCGCCGCTGGGGACAGGCTTGTTGCCGGAGACTGGCCCATCGCGTGGGCCACGCTGAACCCGCCAGGAAAAAACGCCGCTTCGATGTCTATTGATGGTTGGTCTTGGACCACCGAG
>DATCFX010000111.1:0-1177 GCA_036509275.1 Pirellulales bacterium
GACCAGCAGCAGTTCGACGCGGCCGGCCGGCTGGTCCAGAAAATCGAGAACTACGTGGAGTCCGGTGGCTCGAGCGACGAGAACCGCACCACGCTGACTACCTACACGCCAGATGGGGCAGTCGCCACGCTCACGGCGGTCAACGCCGCGACCGGCGACCAGGTGACCACCTATGTTTACGGAACCACGCTCGACGATTCGGAAATCGCGCGTAGCGACCTACTGCAAGCGGTGATTTATCCCGACAGCGTTTCGGGTTCCGATCAGGTGACCTACAGCTACAATCGCCAAGGCCAGGTGATCCAAACAATCGACCAGAACGGCACGACACACGCCTATCTTTTCGACCTGCTGGGCCGGCCGACGGACGATTGCGTCAAGTTTCTGGGAACGGGAATTGATGGTTCGGTCTGCCGCATCTCGACAACCTACGAAATTCGCGGCTTGGTGGCCGGCGTCGCCAGCTACGACAACGCGACGCCGGGCCAAGGCAACGTGGTCAACGACGTAGAGTACCAGTACAATCAATTCCAGCAGTTGATTGTCGAGTACCAATCCCATTCCGGCGCCGTGAACACCTGGACTAGCCCCAAGGTCGGCTACAATTATCTCTCCGGCGGCGGCAACAGCATCCGGCCGACCGGGATCATCTATCCCAACGGCCGCACGCTAACCTACAGTTACGGCACTTCCGGCGGCGATTCCGACCAACTCAGCCGGATCGAAGCAATCATCGACTCCGACGGCACCATGCTCGTGCAGTACACGTATCTCGGGCTTGGCACGTTTGTCCAGGCCGACTATCCACAGCCCCAAGTCCGCTACGACTTAATTACCGGAGCGGGCGCCGACCCGTATGCCGGCCTCGATCAATTCGGCCGGGTGATCGACTGCTTGTGGTACAACTACAACACGAGCACGGACGTAGTGCGCGTGCAATACGGTTATGACCAGGCCGGCAATCGTATCTGGCGCGCCGATCCCGTGGCCGCTTCTCAATCGCCGCCCGTATATCAGGACGAGCTGTACACCTACGACGGCCTGTACCAACTCACGAGCCTTAATCGCGGTCAGCTCAACAGCGACCAAACGGCGATCAACAGCGGCACACTGGCGTTCGCGGAGGCGTGGGAGATCGATCCCACGGGCAACTGGGCCCGCTATCAGCAGGACGACG
>DATCFX010000112.1:0-1437 GCA_036509275.1 Pirellulales bacterium
TTATTTTTCGGTCGATCCGAAGGGGCTCCCGGCGGTTGCAGTGGGATCGTGTTGCGCGGCTCTCGTCGAGAGCTTGGGAATCCAGCGCGGCAGCGCGCGGCTTCAGGGCACCGGGCAGGGTTCGGCGTTCCAGATCTCGGCGGCGTACTGGTCGATGGTCCGGTCGCTGGAGAAGTTGCCGGACGAGCCGACGTTGATAATTGCCTTGCGGGCCCAGGCCTCGGGATCATTGAACAACTGGCCGACCCGGGTTTGAGTCTCGACATAGGCCGAGAGGTCGGCCAGGTGCAGGTAGTGGTCGCCGTTGGTGACGAGCGTGTCCCAGATCGGCTGGAAGATGCCCGGCTCGCGCGGGCTGAAATAGTCGCCGTGGATCATGTCCAAGGCTTCGCGCGTTTCGGGCTCGTGTTCGTAGTGCCAGCGGGGATTGTACCAGCCGCGGGACTCGATCACTTGCTCGGCCGTGAGACCGAACAGGAAGAAATTCTCTTCGCCGGCCGCTTCGGCCATTTCGATCGTCGCGCCGTCGCGCGTGCCCACGGTCAGCGCGCCGTTCATCATGAACTTCATGTTGCCGGTGCCGCTGGCTTCGTAGCCGGCCGTGGAAATCTGCTCGGAGACGTTGCTGGCGGGAATCAGCCGCTCGCACAGGCTGACGCTGTAGTTGGGCAGGAAGAGCACTCGCAGCCGACCGCGGACCGCCGGATCGGCATCGATCACTTCGCCCACGTTGTGGACCAGCTTGATGATCAGCTTCGCCAGCGTGTAGGCCGGCGCCGCCTTGCCGGCAAACAGGAACGTTCGGCTGGGGGCTTCGAAGTTGGCGTCCGATCGCAGCCGGTTGTAGTGGACGATGATTTGCAGCACGTTCAGCAGTTGCCGCTTGTACTCGTGAATGCGTTTGACCTGGCAGTCGAAAATCGAGTCGGGATCGACGACCTGGCCCAGCGACGACTTGAGCCAATGGGCGAAATGCGTTTTGGCCCCGCGCTTGGCCTGGCGAAACGCCGCGCGAAAAGCGGCGTCTTCGGCCAGCGGGACGATCTTCTGCAATTCCGCCAGGTCCGTGATCCAGTCCTCGCCGATAGCTTCGGTAATCAGTTTCGCCAGTGGCGGATTGGTCATCAGCAGCCAGCGCCGCGGCGTCACGCCGTTGGTTTTGTTGTTGAAGCGCTCGGGAAACATCTCGGCGAAATCGGGCACGACCTTGGTCTTGAGCAGCTGGCTATGGATCGCGGCGACGCCATTGGTGCTGTGCGTGCCGACGATCGCCAGGTGGGCCATCCGCACCTTGCGCACCGGCCCCTCTTCGATCAGGCTCACACGGGTTTCGCGAGCCGTGTCTCCCGGCCAGCGCACGCGAACATCGTCCAAGAACCGGCGATTGATTTCGTAGATGATGTCCAGATGCCGCGGCAGCAAATGCTCGAACAGTTC
>DATCFX010000113.1:0-3260 GCA_036509275.1 Pirellulales bacterium
CTGGCAGGCCACGCTGGCCAGCACGTCCAGGTCGTCTTGCTGGAAGCGGCTCCGCTGATCGAGCGTGTCGATCTGGATCACGCCCAGCGCGCGGCCTTCGCTATCGACCAGGGGCGCACACATCATCGAACGGATGCGGAAGTCGGCCACGCTCTGGCTGGAGTCGAAGCGCGAGTCGTTGGCCGCGTCGGCCGAAAGGATGGCCTCCTTGCTCTTCATCACCTGCGCCACGATCGTGCGGCTGATGCGGATCGTGTCGTCGGCGTCGCGCCGGCGATGCTTGATCGCCTTGGGGATCAGCGCTTTACGCTCGCTGTCCAACAGCACCACGAAGCCGCGGTCCGCCTGGATGAAGATCTTAAACAGGCTGTCGAGGATTTTGGGCAACACCTGGTCCAACGAGATGGACGAGCCCATGTTGCGCGTGATTTCCAGCAGCGCCTTGAGCTTGATCTCCGGATTGACGGTCATCTGCAGGCCGACCCGGCTCTGCTGGATGTCCAGCGTCGACATGATCGTCGTGCCGGGGCTTTCGACGTCGTCGACGAGCATCGCGCCGCTTTCGTTGGGAACGAACGTCTCGCTGTTGGCGACCGTGATCCGGTTGCCGTCGCCGGGCTTGCCGCTATAGAAGGTAAACAGCAGGTCGCAGATCTTGACGCGGTCCTGGTCCTTGAGCGGATGACGGCCGCGGATCAATTCACCGTTGACGAACGTGCCGTTGCGGCTTTTGAGATCCTCGACAAAGAATTGATCGTTGAGTTGCAGAATCTGCGCATGCTGCCGGCTGACCGCGCCCTGGTCGAGCACGATGTCGCACTCCGGATGCCGGCCGAGCACCGCGCGTTCGCTCTCCAAGGGGAATTGCTGCCCGGGATTCGATCCGCGGACCACCTCGAGTACAGCCATGACGCGCTTGCCGAAAAGAGAGCCGAACCGAACTTGCCAGCCTGGCTTGCAAATGGCCTTACCGGGGCTGCTATTGGGCGATTCTATGCCTGCCGCGAGCCGCCCGTCAATCAGCGAGATGAATTCACTTGGCGACCCGGGCACGCTTACGGTCCGCCACACTGCAAGTTGTTCGCAGGCCAATCGTTAACCGTGTGCGGATTTTCACAACCGGCCGCGCTGGCCGCCAAATTTTTGTGCGCCGTGGCCGCACTCTTATAATCAAATCCATTCGCACCCGCCCAGACTCCAAAAACCATGCACGCCGGCCGCGCCACCGCTCTGAAACGCTCGCGATTCGAGCCCAGCCGCGCGCGGGCCGGCGCGCTCGACGAGCGGCTAAAACTGCGCATTTTGCGGACGCTTCTGCCGGAGTTGGCCGCAGGCTTTTTGCCAAACAGCGGTCGGCGGCGCGGGGGCGATCACGACCAGCTTGCATCGCAGGACATCTTCGAGGGCTCGATCATCCTGTTGTTCCGATTGCTGTTCTTGCTGCACGCCGAGGCGCGTGGGCTGCCGCCCAACCGTGCGACGCCCGATGGCGGAGACCGCCTGCAAACGATCGCGGCCGAAATTGCAGCCGCGGCCGGCAACGATCAGCAGCAGGTCGCCCGGCGGATCGGCGAAGCGTATTCCGCCAGCCGCACGACGCTCTCCGAGCGGCTCGATTCGTTGTTTCGGATCATACCGGCCTCGACCGGCGACCGGCTGCTGCACATCGACCAGTTTCTTTTCCAGCACGCGGTCTCCGATCGGGCACTGGCGCTGGCGATCGACGGCTTGGCCCGCGACGTCGACAAAACGGGCGTGCTGGCGACGCTGGATTACCGATCGCTCGACGTGCGCCATTTGGGTTCGATTTACGAGAGCCTGCTGGAGCACACGCTCGTGGCCTCCGGCGCAGCGAGGAGAGTTCGACTGGCGCGCGACACCACGCGGCGCAGGGCGACCGGCTCGTTTTACACGCCGCCCGCGATTGTCGCGCACATCATCGAGCAGACGGTCGGCGCCGTGCTCGACGCAAAACTCGCAGCGCTGCGGCCCGAGTTCCGTGCGGCGTGCGAAGGACGCGGCCTGCCAGCGCGAGAGCTGTTCGAGCGGCTGCTGGACGTGCGCGTGCTCGATGCGGCAATGGGGACCGGCAATTTTCTGCTCGCGGCGGTGGAGTGCATCAGCCAGCGCGTGGCCAGCTTCCTGGCGGAGTTTCCGGCCGCTTTCGTCGACGAGATTCTCGGCGCGAAGGCGGGCGGCAGCCCGGCGTCCGATGATTGCAGCCAGCTTAAACGCCTGGTGCTGACGCGTTGCGTCTACGGGGTCGATCTCGATCCGCTCGCCGTGGAACTGGCCAGGTTTTGTCTGTGGCTTGACGGCTGCTCGGGCGAAGCGCCGCTGCCGGCGCTCGATCACCTGCGCTGCGGCAACGCGTTGGTAGGCGCCGGCTGGCACGACTTGCCGGACGGCGCGGTAACCGCGCTGCTGGGCTCCGAGGGCAGCATGCCGGACCGGCTCGCAAACCTGCGCATCATTTTTGATTTGCTGACTGCCAGCCACTTCGATCTGCCGGAAGCGGCGCAGGCGGGGCAGGAGATTGGCGCTCTGCGATCGGTTTCGGCAACCAGGCGGCTCACCGCATGGAAAGCCCGGGGCCACGCAAGCCTGGTCGAAACCGTACGTTCGCTCGCCGTGCAGCCCGACGTACGTTTCTTTCATTGGGAGTTGGAATTCCCCGAGGTGTTTTTCGATTTCGCCGCCGACGCTCCGGGACCGCTGCGACATAAGAGCGCGCGGTCCGCCGGATCGGCTGGCTTTGACGCGGTGGTCGGCAACCCGCCGTATGTCGATTCCGAGACGATGACCAGGCACCACGGCCGGCTGCGAACGGCCTGCGCGCGCATGCTGCCGGCATGCCGCGGGAATTGGGACTTGTTCTGCGCGTTCATCGACCGCGGGCTGTCGCTGCTGAACGAGCGCGGCATCTGGTCGCAGATTGTGCCCAACAAGCTGTTGGCCGCCGAATATGCGGCCGCGATCCAGCGGCGGATCGGCGAGCACACGCTGCTCGCAATTCGCGATTACTCGCGGGCCAGCGTCTTCGAAGACGCCGGCGTCTACCCACTGGTGCCGCTGATTGCCAAACGCCGCACTGCCGGCGACATCGAGATTCAGATCATGGCGGGCAGCGATCCGGCGGCGCTGCGGGTCGAGCGGCAATGGCGCGTGCCCCGAGCCCGGCTGGCGAGCCTGCCGCCCGGCTGCTGGTCGCCCATCGTCAGCCGCGACTGGGAGTTGCTGGAACGCATTTTGGGGAACTC